>NZ_JBPGXU010000009.1:0-78581 GCF_056755675.1 Luteibacter sp. KNZ12-1A
AGATGTGTATAAGAGACAGTCCCTTCGAAATATTCGATATCCCCCCTGTACTCGATGGAAAATAGCTTCCCTGATACACAGAAGACGTGCGCATTCAATGAAAGCCCGACTTCAGGAACCGACACCGTTACCACTGCGATGGAGAACTTATCTTTCCTACTGAATCGAGGCAGAGGCAGATAAGGATTCCTTCCAACACCGCGCATGTCGAAATTTACTTCGAGACCACCCGAAATCCGGCTAATGTTATTGATAGCATCTACCTGTTGATCCCACACATTTCGTTCGGACGGCGGCAGACAAGACGCTATGCAATCTATGATTCTTCGTTCCGACACCGTGAGATGACTACGGAGTTTCGTGCGCTTCGACCAACTCACGCATATCGGAAGTACGACCAAAAAAAGAACCACACTTATGTTGATCTTGAATTCCAAATAATCGGTGATCCACGGCACGCCGACGTACGTTGTCGTGAAGTGAACAAGAAGGGTAGCTGCGGCTGATATCGCGCTGGCAACTACCATGGTCTTTAGGACTTGAACCCCGACCTTCATTGCCTTGCACAACCACAAGACGTCCAGTTCGTCTCGACAACGTTGCTTCGTCCGGCGGTTCCTCCTGCGCCGAGCTCAAGCCCACTTTGCGAGCCGAACGATGGCCGAGACCATGCCCCCGAGTCCTTGGGGCGCGCAAGAATCCTGCCGTTCCCACCAAGCTGAATGCTGGACGCACCGTAACCAGGACCGAATGAAGCTCCGGCGCTCCAAACAGAAAACCAGCCGTTCAATACGCTGGGGTCCAGCCAGTGCCCGGCTTCGTCATACAGGATCAGCCCAGGCGTTCTGCCCGCCTCGGTCCGCACGATACGCTCGTCCGCCGCGTTGTAGCCGTAGCTGACCAGCGGTCGACCCTGCTGACTTGCCGAAGACAAACGACCCGCTGCGTCGTACGCCAACGTCGAGTCGCCGATGGCGATGGTGTTGCCCGCCGCATCATAGCGACGGAGCTTGCCGTCCGTGCTGGACAGGTGGTGACTGGCAGGGTCGTACAGATAGGTTTGTTTGATGCCGTCCACTTCTCCGACCCCACTTTCCATGATTTCCGAGCCGTCTATCGGGTATCGCATGACGTCGATGGCAACGCTCGCTCCGAACAAATCGGTCGAACCGATGGCGACGGATGGAAGATTTTTTCCGGATTGGTTACGGAATTAGTGATGCAATGTCACTAGGACATCACCCACCATGGACTGGTGGCAACCCCATCACCAAGTCCATTGCGATGTCCAAGTCCTCTCGGTCACGAAACCAAAAGTAGACCTCGCTCCGAAATCCGCCATCAAGCGGATAAAATGTGCCAATCACTTTACTGTCCCGATAGACGACGACATCGTTAAAAACGCTATTTCTTATGATTTTCGCCACCCTATCACTCGCGGTTGAACCGAAGACTATCGCAAGTTGATAGCCATTCCCGAATCGAAGTTTTCGAATGATGGCGTAATCAGGAAGCACCTCAACAGCCGAGAATTTTCGCTCCACGCATACCTTATATGCGCTTGTTCCTCGAACATCATCAATCAAACGCTGTTCGACCGTTGCCTTCGATAGATCGCACCGTTTTGCCATCGACAAAGCTGGGATTCGGTAGTGCTTGTTCAATTCATACCTTGAATATTTCAAGTCATCCATATAGATGAGAACCAACACAAGAATGCAGGCAACGAGAACCATCGCCACCATCAACCTCATCGCCTGATGGCCCTTTGCTGAAGTATCCGAGTACCAACCTCTATCCAATCCCAAGGCGTTGCGGATGGTCGCTGAATAGTTGATCCGTTTCTGATTTCAATGGCTTGATCGAGGAAGTTGACTACAGTGCGTGTACAACCTGGATTGGCTCCCGTGAAATCTCTCGATGACGAAAACGCACCGGTTTCTTTGTAGTAGTCCCGCGATGACCAAGTCGGCTCGTCGCGAGTACAGCTATCATTTGTATCCCTATTTGAGGAACAAGAAGCAATGCGAATTCCTTTCAATACCAATGCCATGACCTTGTTGCATCCTCCCCCGTAAGGGACACGACTTGACTCATTGCTTGATCAGCATCTTCTCGACGATCAAAGTAAGCAGCGACCTCTCCGTCGAACTCACTGCCCTCCGATAAAAATCGGGTGAGAAGGGTATCGTTTCTATACATCGCAACGCCTTGCTGGCTCTGCTTGAAGACTTTGGCAATCTTCACGGATTCTTCTTCGCCAAATTGAATGGAAACCACATACGAGCCATCGAACACCGACTTTGTCATGAATACACCGATCGGCTTGATCATCAAAGCGGCCCCCTTTCTCTCTACGCAAACCTGGCTGATAGATAGTTTCTTCCTTTCGTTGATGGCCTTCTTCTCCACCGAAAAATCTCTCATATTGCACGATGAGGAAAAGGATATAGGTGCGGCATCATAGAGCATTCCCATTCGGTAGATTCCTTCCTCGTCACCGGGAGAAAATGCCACGTAAAGAAGGATGAAAGATGCAATCACAGATACGATAACTGCGGACCTATTCACCTTCTTCTAGCCCTACTTTCAAGGAACCTCGTATACGCTTCAATAACATCCCACCCCGATGCAGTGGGCATCGATACACCGCTTTTGCCGCGCCGTTCCATTGCCTTGTCCAGAAAGTCCGTGCGAATACAGGTACAACCGGAATGGGCTTGCGAAAATCCTTCTGTAGAAGGAAATGGTCCAGGCCTCTTGGTGTAGTCGTTCCAGCTGTAAGACGGATTGCTGCGCGAACAGCTATCTCGCACGCAACGCGATTCGGTGCATACCAGGGTGTACTTCAGTTCGACCGCAGAAGGCCATGCACCGGCTGTTTGCTGCATGTAGGCATTCCGCTTCGTCGGAAGGGCCTTCACTCCCTTGCCATAGATACCGCCCAGCCCCGGCGGCTGCTTCCAGCTATGGGCCGACGACACACTCCCCGGCGGAGCCAAACCTTCTGGATCGACAGACCGAAGCGGGTCTCCGTAAACATAGGTATATGGATTGATTCCACCCGCCAATCCAATCGGATCGACCTGGATGTATCGCCCGGCACCCGGGTCGTAATCGCGGTAGTAGTTGTAGTGCAGGCCGGTGAGCGCGTCGTAGCGCTGCCCCGGAAAGCGCAGGTCGAAGACGAAGCGCGCACCATCAGCATCCGGGTCTTCATCGGGCAACGCCGTCCCGAACGGATCGTCACTCGGCCGCCAGCGCCAGAGGGTGACCTTGCGTTCCGGATCGATCACGGCTCTTGGCGACCCAAGGTGATCCGGCTCGACGTAGAGCAGCTTGCCGCCATCCACAAGTCCGACGAGGTAGTCGCCCATCCAGACCGCTTGTCGCGTGACCTTGCCCGTGCTGTCGTAGTCGGCCAGCCAGTGCCCGGCTTCGTCATACAGGATCAGCCCAGGCGCTCTGCCCGCCTCGGTCCGCACGATACGTTCGTCCGCCGCGTTGTAGCCGTAGCTGACCAACAGCCGACCTTGCTCGCTTGCCGAAGACAAACGACCCGCTGCGTCATACGCCAGCGTCGCGTCGCCGATGGCAACGGTGTTGCCCGCCGCATCATAGCGACGGAGCTTGCCGTCCGTGCTGGACAGGTGGTGGTTGGCAGGATCGTACAGATACGTTTGCTTGACGCCTCCGACGGTCATCGACGTACGATCGCCCGTGCTGTTGTAATCGAAACTGCGCAGCGTCTCACCGTCGGTGTTCGCGACGGCGCTCAGGTGCCCTAGACCGTCGTGATCGAAACGAAACGCGTACGCTCGTGCCGTCTGTGATTCGATCTGGCCGGCGGGGGAAAGAGCAAACCAATAGAACGAGTTGTCGGGATCGATACCGCTCCAGGCGGTGACGCGGCCGCTATCGTCTCGCGTAGCACTCAACCGCCAATCGTTTCCGTACCGCCAGCTTTCGATCAGGTCGAAGGGACGGTAGGCGACTGCCGTGATGAGGTCGACCCGGACGCCGTTGGCCGGCGCGACGGCGACACCGGAAACAGAACCGTCCTTGTCGTACTGGTACGTGGTACGCGATCCGCCCTCGATGGAGACTTCCTCCAGGCGACCAGCGAGCGAGTAGCGGTAGGCCACCGTCTTGGCAGTGGTGCCCCAGGACTGGATCTTCCGCGTCACGTTGCCGGGGGCGTCATAGCAATACACGGTTCGGCTGCTCGCCTGGGTCATGGCAGACAGGCGGCCCGTGGCATGACGTTCGCCCGCCGGACAAGCGCTATCCGCTGTGTCGTAGACGTAACGCGTGTCGAGCGCGGCGTCACCGTAGCGCAATAGCGTAGGCCGACCTAGCGCATCGCGCGTTATATCGAAGCTGCCGAGGCCGCCCGAACCTTCATGACGAATGAGTAGCCCGGCAACATCGTGCTCGTCGGTCGACTCGCCGCCGTCAGGGCTATCAGTGCTGCCGACATCGCCCAGGCCGGTGGCGAGATAATGTGTCGTCAGGCCCTTCGGATCCTCGATCGACGTCAACTGGTCGAGCGGGTCGTAGGAAGCCTTGGTGCTGGCACCCACGCCTCCGACATCCTGAATGGATTCGCGCAGGCGCCCGAGGGCGTCATAACTGCTCGTATCGTGGCGACCGTCGGCGTCCGTGACGCCGGTGGGTCGGCCGCGTTCGTCGTAGGTGTATCGGGTAACCGCATTGTTGGCGTGGGTCTCCGTCTCGACGCGACCCAGCGCATCGAACGTGCGCTTGACCTGTGTCTTGAGGAACATGGTGTCGTACCCCTCCTCCGCGATCCGGTTTCCCGCTGCATCGAGGGTGAAGCGCAAGCGATGGTTCGAGGGATTTGCGACCTGGATCAATCGGCCGGCGGCGTCATATTCGAAGCGCAGGGTGATGCCATCCGCATCCGTCACCGAGGCGATATCGCCGCGCGGCGTATAGGTCAACGTGGTACTGGCAATCGTGCCGTTGGGGCGAGTTTCCTTCGCCTCCGTCATCCATCCTCGCGGCGAATACGCATAGGTAAACACGATGCCTTGCACGTCGCGCCGGGAGTGCACGCGGCCGCTTGGGTCATAAGCCAGGATTTCCTCGGCATGACCCAGGGCATCCTCGCTCTTCCATAGATCGCCCTTGCGATAGTCGCAGGCGCCTTGCACACAGTTCGGGGCGTCGGCGCCACGATAGGTATGGCGCGCCAACGTTCCCAGCTTGCCGGTATCACTACGGGGACCTTCCTCATGGGTCAGGCGTCCCTCGGCGTCATACGCCATGCGCCACGCCCGAGACAAGGTGAGCGGCGCGCCCGGCTGGCTCGGGTCGATGGCACCCCAGGCTTCGCGGGCGGTGATGTTGCCCGAGGCGTCGTAAGTGAAGCGTTCTTCCCTGCCGGGCCAGGTGATCCGCGTCGGCTTCCGGAGCACCGCATCCCATACCGTGTTCGTCCGCCGGGCGGCTGGCGTACCCGCCGCCTCGGTGCGTTCGATCTCGTTGCCCTCCATGTCGTAGCGAAAGATGGTCGTCCGACCGTCGAAGTTGGTACGGCTCGATACGAGGCCATTGCCGTCGTACTCGATTTTCGAGTTCGCGGCGCCGCAGCCTGCGCCACCCGGCTGATCGACCCCGACGAGCCTTCGTACGCCACGTACTTCGGTGAAGTGATAACGGTGCACCGCCTTCGTCGGGCCGGTGACGACTACGCTACCGTCGGCTTCGCGGGTCAGTTGCACCCCGTCGATGCCGTCGGCATGCTCGCTGCGAACGGCACGACCATCGCGGTCGTATCGAAAGATCGCAAAGCGCTGTTTGGTCTCGTCGTAGATCGATGTAAGTGCGTGAGGCAGATTCGCACCGTCCTGGAAGACGGCTTCGTTGTAGTAATACTCGTGCAACGAACCGTCGGCATAGGTGGCCGTAGCGAGGTCGGCCTCAAGGCCCTTGCCGTCCGTCTCGCGATATTTATAGGTGACCGCTACCCCGGAGCCGTCGCTTACGGTGGCGATGCGGCCCGCACTGTCGTAGACGAAGGTGAGCTTACGGCCTTGCAGATCGACGGCTTCCAGCAAGGACGGGCCATAGGTAAACCGGACATGGCGATCGGTACCCGCATCGATCGCCACGAGGCGGCCGTCGGCGTCGTAGCTTTCGGTCTCACCGCCACCGGCACGATACGTCCAGCCCGCGCCTTCGCGAAACAGTTGGCCACGGGGGTCGGCGACGCTCTGGAGACGACCGTCCACCTCGGAGAAGTCGAGGCGTTCGCCCGTGTGTCGCTGCAACCTCACCAAGCTGTCGGTCCCGCTGTCAACGAGGGCCAGGGAACGGTCGTACGTGCCACGCCAACGACTACCCAGATGGGCAGTGTCGGGAACGGTCGCCTTGTCAGCTCCACCGTCTTCCGCGTCACCGACGATGCCGCTGTTGTAGTAGCGCGACCAAGTCAGTGGTGAGCCACCAGTCGCGGCGATGTCGACGACTTCCTGGTACTTGTTATTGAGGCCGACATTGATGGGGTTGCCGACGCTGGGGCGGGTTTCGCAGTCGCCGGGGCCGAGATCGGATTGATGAACGGTGCCCAATTGCGGATCGAGTTCGTATCGGCAGACGATATTGCCCCAACCGCCGCCTACTGCCATGTACCGGTTGGCATAAGGCCCCCAACTCTGGTCGCCTCTTACTACGTAAAGAGCCGGAGGACTGTCGCACGTGTAGTAGCGATAGCCTTGGGCTGACGCCGACCAGTGTTCGCCGCTGGCATTCGTATAATTAAAGTCTGCGATGTAGATGGATCCAAGGAACCAGATCTTTGTTATCCGACAATCCGTTAAAGCGTCGTCTTCGCATAAATTCGCTGTCTGTTTTGCGGCAGCGACGGTGACGTCCGTATAGAACTCCGACGGCGAACCCTTCTTCGTAACCTGGTACTCGTGGTATGGCTCCACATCGGTGGCCATCGCTCCCCACGCCGCCACAGACAGCAGCAGCGCACACGGCGCGCCCATCACAATCCTTCGCATGAAACCATCCAACGTGTACTTCGGGAGCGCGAGTCTAGGTAGGGGATGACCCGCCGTCTGTCATCCCGGCGCAGATGGCGGGATTTTTCAGAAAAATTCTATTTCCGCCCTCGGGAGAGGGCTTGGCAAGACCATCGCCGACAGGGTCGGCTCCCACAATCGCGGGACCATACCAGTTAACCTGATCCCAATTCCCAAGCGCCGCAGGCGGCAAAACCACCGTCTCGGGCGTCTAGCCGTCCAAATGTCCTAGGAATAAAGTTTCTTCCGAAAGTGTTGACACGCTCCAACGACCTGACATACGGTCGACTACATGACGCAGCGCAACACCCATGGCCGCTTTGCCCTGAACCGACTTACGTCGGTCGGCGGCAAGCTGCGTCCCGGCAGCGGCCTCCTTCTTCTTAGCCTTGTACTTATTACCTGCGGAGGTGCGGGCTGAGGGCAAGTGTCCAGGTGAAACAAGAAAGAACCTGAAGACTCCCAAAGAACCCCGCACCCGGTAACGGATGCGGGGTTTTTTATTGCCCGGCCCGCCTCATTCACGAGCGGAGCCAGACATGAATCCAGCAAACCAGGGCAGCACCGACGCCGTCGAAAGCGACGTAGGCGGGCGCGTGCGCATCTTCGACACCACCTTGCGTGACGGCGAGCAGGCCCCCGGCTTCTCGATGGACCGTCGCGCCAAGATGCGCATGGCGCATGCCCTGGAGGAATTGGGCGTCGACATCATCGAGGCCGGCTTTCCGCAGGCCTCGCCCGACGATTTCGCCGCGGTGGCGGAGATCGCGAGGACGTTGAAGACACCCACGATCGCCGCGCTGGCCCGATGTCAGAATGCCGACATAGACAGCGCGGGCAGGGCCCTGCAAGGCGCCAGGCACTCACGGATCCACCTGTTCCTCTCGACCTCTCCCCTGCATCGCGAACACAAGCTGGGCAAGAGCAAGCAAGAAGTCATCGATATCGCCGCCGCCGCGATATACAGGGCCAAGGCCCTCGCCCACGAAGTCGAATTCTCCGCCGAAGACGCCCTGCGTACCGAGCCGGAATACCTCGCCGAGATCTTCTCGGTCGCCGTCGAAGCCGGCGCCAGCGTGCTCAACGCGCCCGACACCGTCGGTTATGTCACCCCCTCCGAAATCACCGAGATGTTCCAGTACCTGCGCAAGCATGTGCGCGGAGCGGACAAGGTCGTGTTCTCGGCGCATTGCCACGACGACCTCGGCATGGCCGTGGCGAACAGCCTGGCCGCCGTCGGCGCCGGCGCGCGCCAGGTGGAGTGCACGATCAATGGCATCGGCGAGCGCGCGGGCAATGCGGCGCTGGAGGAAGTGGTGATGGCGCTGCACACGCGCCGGCCGCTGTTCCGCGTGGACACCGGCATCGTCACCCGGCACCTGTACCCCACCTCGCGCCTGCTCGCCGAGGTGACCGGTCAGCCGGTGCCACGCAACAAGGCCATCGTCGGCGACAACGCGTTCGCGCATGAGTCGGGCATCCACCAGCACGGCATGCTCAAGCACCGCGGCACCTACGAAATCATGCGGCCCCAGGACGTGGGCGCGAAGACGTCACTGGTCCTGGGCAAGCACTCCGGACGCCACGCGCTGCGCCAGCGCCTGGTCGAGCTCGGCCACGAGGTCGACGAGCCGACGCTCGACGCTGTCTTCGAAAGCTTCAAAACCCTGACAGACAAGCAGCGCTCGATCACCAACGATGACATCACGACGCTGATGGACATGCATCGAAACACCACCCGGACCGCGGCCGTCGCGGTCGAGTCCTGAAGGAGAACCCATGGAAGCCCCGACCCATCTCTGGCACAACGGTCGCATCAAGACCTGGGCCGACGCCACCGTCCACGTCGGCGCGCATGCGCTGCACTATGGTTCCTCCGTGTTCGAGGGCGTGCGGGTATACGCCACGCCCGACGGCCCGCGCTACTTCCGCCTGGAAGAGCACACCGAGCGCCTGTTCCATTCCGCGCGCGTCTACGACTTGGTAATGCCATACGACGCCGCCACGATCAATCGCGCCTGCCGCGAAGTCATCGTCGCCAACGGGCTCACCTCCGCCTACGTGCGCCCGATCGTCTTCCGCAGCGGCTTCACCTTCAGCCTCGCGCCTTCGCTGGACACGGCGGTAGACGTGGCTGTCATCGCCCTGCCCTGGGGCGCCTACCACGGCGCCGAGGCGATCGAGAAAGGCGTCGACGTGTGCGTGTCCTCGTGGAACCGTGCCGCGCCGAACACCTACCCGAGCGGCGCGAAGGCCGGCGGCAATTACCTCAATAGCCAGCTGATCGCCCGTGAAGCGATCAATGGCGGCTTCGCGGAAGGCATCGCGCTGGGAACCGACGGCTTGTTGAGCGAAGGCGCGGGCGAGAACCTGTTCATCGTGCGCAAGGGCGTCATCTACACGCCGCCCGCCGCCTCGTCGATCCTGTGCGGGATCACCCGCGATTCCGTGCTGACGCTGGCCCGCGAGCGCGGCTACGACGTGGTGGAGCAGTCGCTGCCACGCGAGATGCTGTATTTCGCCGACGAGGTCTTCATGACCGGTACCGCCGCGGAAGTGACCGCCGTGCGTTCGGTCGACCGCAAGCCCGTGGGCAGCGGTCGTCCGGGACCGGTCACCCGCCAGTTGCAGGAGGATTTCTTCGGTCTGTTCGACGGCCGTACGGAAGACCGTTGGGGCTGGCTCACGCCCGTCGAAGACGCCGTCGCCGGGAGGGTCGCGGCATGAGCGCACGTACCCTGTTCGACAAGCTGTGGGACGCGCACCAGGTGCGCGCGGAGACCGAGACCACGCCCGGCGTGCTGTACATCGACCTGCACATGGTCCACGAGGTCACGTCGCCGCAGGCCTTCGACGAACTGCGCAACCGCGGCCTGAAGGTACGCCGCCCCGACCGCACGCTGGCCACCCTGGACCACTCGACACCCACCCTGCCGCCGGATGCGCAAGGCAAGCGTCCGTACTACACGAAGGAAGCCGAGGCGCAGGTCGCCAAACTGGAAGCGAACGTGCGCGAGTTCGGCATCGACCTGATGGGCTGGGATAGCCCGCAGCGCGGCATCGTGCACGTGGCGGGCCCCGAGGTCGGCGCGACCCAGCCCGGCATGACCATCGTCTGCGGCGACAGCCACACGGCCACGCACGGGGCCTTCGGCGCGCTGGCCTTCGGCATCGGCACCACCGAGGTCGGACACGTGCTGGCCACGCAGTGCCTGCTCCAGCGCAAGCCGAAATCCTTCGCCATCCATGTCGACGGAAGGCTGCAGGCCGGGGTCACGGCGAAGGACCTGATCCTGCACGTCATCGGCAAGATCGGCATCGGCGGCGGCACGGGCCACGTGCTCGAGTACACCGGCGAGGCGATCCGCGCGCTGTCGATGGAAGAGCGCATGACGGTGTGCAACATGTCGATCGAAGCGGGCGCGCGCGCCGGGTTGATCGCGCCGGATGAAACCACTTTCGCCTGGCTGGAAGGACGCGACCGCGTACCGAAGGGCGAGGCCTGGGACCGCGCCGTCGCCTACTGGCGCACCCTGCCCACGGACGAAGGCGCCACGTACGACCGCGAAGTCCGCATCGACGCGTCGGCGATCCAGCCATCGGTGACCTACGGCACGCATCCCGGCATGGTCGTCGGCATCCACGCGCCCGTTCCCGCCGCCGCGGACGCGGTGGAACAGCGCGCGCTCGACTACATGCAGGTGACGGCGGGCAAGCCGATGGCGGGTGAAAGCGTCGATGTCGTCTTCATCGGCAGCTGCACCAATGGGCGCCTGTCCGACCTGCGCGCGGCCGCGGGAATCATGCGTGGCCGCCGTGTCGCCGCCGGCGTGCGCATGCTGGTGGTGCCCGGTTCCGAGCAGGTGCGACGCGATGCGGAAAGCGAAGGCCTGCACGAGGTCTTCCGCGCCGCCGGTGCCGAGTGGCGCCAGTCGGGCTGCTCGATGTGCATCGCCATGAACGGCGACCTCGCCCAGCCGGGCCAGCTCGTCGTCGCCACCAGCAACCGCAACTTCGAGGGCCGCCAGGGCAAGGGCGCACGCACCGTGCTGGCCAGCCCCCTGGTCGCCGCCGCCTCGGCCATCGCCGGGCGCGTCGCCGATCCTCGCGAATACATGAACCAGGAAGTCGCCGCATGAGCCAGACCAGCCGCCCGCTCGCCTACGTGCATTCACGCACCGCGGTGTTGCGCAACGAAAACATCGACACCGACCGGATCATCCCCGCGCGTTTCCTCACCACGACCGAACGCACCGGCCTGGGCAAGCATTGCTTCGAGGACTGGCGCTACGCCGCCGACGGCAGTGACGACCCCGCGTTCCCGCTGAACCAGCCAAAGGCCCGCGGATGCGCGATCCTCGTCGCCGGCCGCAACTTCGGCTGCGGGTCCTCGCGCGAGCACGCACCCTGGGCACTGCTGGACTACGGCATCCAGGCGGTGATCTCCAGCGAGATCGCGGACATCTTCCGTGGCAACTCGCTCAAGAACGGCCTGCTCGCCATCGTCGTGAGCGAAGCGGAGCACCGCTGGCTGCTCGACAACCCCGGCGTCGAACTGCGCATCGACATCGCCGAGGGCACGATCCGCCTGCCCGATGGTGGCAGCGTCCGCTTCGACCTCGATGCCTTCTCGCGCCACTGCCTGTTGAACGGCGTGGACCAGCTGGGCTTCCTGCTCCAGCAGGAAGCCGATATCGCGGCATTCGAATCCCGCATGGAGGAAGCCGCATGAAGGCCTCGATCGTCGTATTGCCCGGAGACGGCATCGGCCCGGAAGTCGCATCGGCTGGCGTCGCCGTATTGCGCCAGGTGGCCGAACGCTTCGGCCACGAGTTCACGTTCACCGAGCATGCCATCGGTGGCGACGCCATCGACCGCTTCGGCGACCCACTGCCCGCGCAGACGCGCGAGGCGTTGATCGCCGCCGATGCCGTCCTGCTCGGCGCGGTCGGTGGACCGAAGTGGTCGGACCCGAACGCCACCGTGCGTCCGGAACAGGGCCTGCTGGCGATGCGCAAGCTGTTGGGCGTGTTCGCCAACGTGCGCCCGCTGAAACTGCACCCGCGCACGGCGGCGCTGTCGCCGCTGAAGCCGGAACGCACGAAGGGTGTCGACCTGGTCTTCATCCGTGAACTCACCGGCGGCATCTATTTCGGCGCAAAGACGCGCAGCGAGACCGACGCCACCGACGAATGCCGTTACACCGTCGAGGAAATCGAACGCGTCGTGCGTCATGCCTTCGAACTGGCACGCACGCGCAAGAAGAAGGTCACCTCCGTCGACAAGGCGAACGTACTGGAAACCTCGCGCCTGTGGCGCTCGGTGGCGACGCGCGTCGCCGCGGACTACCCGGACGTGGAACTGGAACACCAACTGGTGGATTCCATGGCGATGCACCTGCTGACCCGGCCGGCCGACTACGACGTGATCGTCACCGAGAACATGTTCGGCGACATCCTCACCGACGAGGCGTCGGTGCTGGCCGGCTCGCTGGGCCTGTCCCCTTCCGCGTCGATCGGTGGGCCCGGCGCCGGGGTGTACGAACCGATCCACGGCTCGGCGCCGGATATCGCCGGCCAGTCGCTGGCCAACCCGCTCGGCACGATTCTCTCCGCCGCCATGCTGCTGCGTCATTCGCTCGGCCTGCCCGATGAAGCCGCCGTGGTCGAGACCGCGGTGGATCACGTGCTGGAGCACGGCAACCTCACCCGCGATCTCGGCGGCAATGCCACCACGCATGCCGTGACCCGCGCCGTCCTCGACGCCTGCAACGCGAAAGCGGAGGCCGCATGAACACGAAGAAGATCCCGATCCGCACGCTGCGCAGCGATGCGATCAAGACCGGTCCGGACCGCGCGCCCGCACGCGCGATGCTGCGCGCCACCGGCCTCGACGACGACGCCATCGCACGGCCGATGGTGGCCATCGTGCATAGCTGGTCCAACGTCTCGCCGTGCAACCTCAACCTGCGCGATCTTGCCGAGGCCGCCGCCGAAGGCGTGCGCGCCGCCGGCGGTACGCCGGTGGAGTTCAACACCATCGCCGTCACCGACGGCATCGCCATGGGCACGTCGGGCATGCGTTCGTCGCTGGTCAGTCGCGAGCTGATCGCCGACTCGATCGAGTTGGCCGTCGACGGGCATTGCCTGGATGCGATGGTCGTACTGTGCGGCTGCGACAAGACCATCCCCGCCGCCGCGATGGCGCTGGCCCGGCTCAACATTCCCGGCGTCGCCCTGTATGGCGGCAGCATCGCGCACGGCAACCGCAACGGGTGCCCGATCACGGTGCAGGAAGTGTTCGAGGCCGTAGGTGCCCACGGCGCTGGCAAGATCGACGATGCCGAGCTGGACGATGTCGAGCGTCATGCCTGTCCCGGTGCCGGTGCCTGCGGTGGCCAGTTCACCGCCAACACGATGGCCATGGTGTTGACGACCCTGGGCCTCTCGCCCATGGGCCTCAACGACGTGCCGGCCACGGACCCCGCCAAGCGCGATGCCGCGTTCCGCTGCGGCGAACTGGCCATGGCGTGCCTGGAGGCGAACCTGCGCCCGCGCGACGTGATGAACCGCGCCGCCTTCGACAACGCCGCGCGCATGGTCGCCGCCACCGCCGGCTCCACCAATGCCGTGCTGCACCTGCTGGCCATCGCCAACGAGGCGCGCGTGCCGCTGTCGATCGAGGACTTCGAGCCGGCTTCCGCGCATACGCCGGTGATCGCCGACCTGAAGCCGGGCGGCCGTTACAGCGCGGTCGAACTCACCGCCGCCGGCGGAACGGCGATTGTCGCCCGCGAGTTGCGCAAGGCCGCCCTGATCGCCGACACGCCGACCGTCACCGGCCGCACCCTGTTCGAAGAACTGGACGCGGCACCGGCGGCCACCGAGGGCCAGCAGGTCGTCCGTCCGGTCGACAACGCGTTCAAGCCGCGCGGCGGCTACAGCATCCTCTACGGCAATCTCTCCCCGGAAGGCTGCATCCTCAAGCTCGCCGGTCACGGACGCACGAGCCATGCGGGCCCGGCACGCGTCTTCGAAAGCGAAGAGGACGCCTTCGCCGCCGTGCAGGCCGGGCGCATCCGCGCCGGCGACGTGATGGTGATCCGCAACGAAGGCCCCGCCGGCGGTCCGGGCATGCGCGAGATGCTGGCGGTGACGGCGGCGCTCGTCGGCCGGGGTCTCGGCAACGACGTGGCCCTGATCACCGATGGCCGCTTCAGTGGCGCGACGCACGGCTTCATGGTCGGCCACGTCGCACCGGAAGCCGCGCGCGGCGGACCGATCGGCTTGTTGCGCGAAGGCGACGCGATCTTCATCGATGCCGCCACGCGCGAACTGCGCACCGACGCCGACCTGGCCTCGCGGCGCACGGCATGGCGTCCCTCCGCGCCGAAGGTGACCCGCGGCGTGCTCGCCAAGTACGCGCGCCTGGTCGGTTCGGCGGCGGAGGGCGCCGTGACCCAGGCCTTCGACGACACACCCGCTACGGCCGGCCGTGTCCGCCGCGAAATCGAAGACGAAGACATGACCCAGGAACTGATCGGCAACTGATCCCCGCTTTTATTTCGCGACACCTCTATTCCCAAGGAGACACCCCGTGACCGATATCCAAGCCACCATCGCTCCCCTGCAAAACGCCCGTATCGCCGTGCTCGGCTACGGCAGCCAGGGCCGCGCGCACGCGCTCAACCTGAAAGACTCCGGCCTCGACGTCGTCGTCGGCCTGCGTCCGGGTGGCCCCTCCTGGAGCCGCGCCTACGTGGATGGCTTCGCTGTCGCCGAGCCGGCCGATGCCGTGCGCGGCGCCGACCTGGTCGCCGTGCTCACCCCGGACATGACCCAGCCGGGCATCTACAAGGACGCCATCGAGGCGAACATGAAGCCCGGCGCGACGCTGCTGTTCGCGCACGGCTTCAACGTGCATTTCGGCCAGATCCAGCCGCGTGCGGACATCGACGTCGTGCTCGTCGCGCCCAAGGGCCCGGGTGCGCTCGTCCGCCGTGAATACGAGATCGGCCGTGGCGTGCCCTGCCTGTACGCGGTGCACCAGGACGCGACCGGCAAGGCCGCCGAGCGGGCCATGTCGTATGCGGCGGGCATCGGCGGCGCGCGCGCGATGCTGATCGAGACGGACTTCAAGGAAGAAACCGAAACCGATCTGTTCGGCGAGCAGGCCGTGCTTTGCGGAGGCGCCTCGGAGCTGGTGATCAAGGGCTTCGAGACCCTCGTCGAGGCCGGCTACCGTCCCGAGATCGCCTACTACGAGGTGATGCACGAACTGAAGCTGATCGTGGACCTCTTCTACGAAGGCGGCATCGCGCGCATGCTCGAGTTCGTTTCCGAGACGGCGCAGTACGGTGACTACACCCGCGGCCCGCGAGTGATCGACGAGGGCACCAAGGAGCGGATGAAGGCCGTCCTCAAGGATATCCAGGACGGCACCTTCGCCCGCGAATGGACGGCTGAATACAAGGCCGGCCTGCCGAACTACAAGGCCTTCAAGCAGCGCGACCTCGAACATCCGATCGAGAAGGTCGGCGCGCAGCTGCGTGCGCGCATGCCCTGGCTCGCCGCGAACCAGCCGAAACCCGCCGTGGAACCCGCCAAGGCGGAATAGGCCCGGCAAGCCTGGAGGTCTTCAGGAAGGGTGTCGTGGGAGGGATGTTGTGGGATCAGCCCTGGGTGGGATCCGCCCTGGGTGGGATCAGCCCTGTGGGAGCCGACCTTGTCGGCGATCCCGCGGCAGCGGGCCCGTTCGACGCGAGCGTCCATCGCCGCTGAAGCGGCTCCCACAACACCCCTCCCACAAGCCACCGCTTCGAAAAAAACCACCACTTCGCCAAGCGTCATTCCACCGACACCCGAAAGCACCGGTTCTTCGCTTCAAAGGAAACGACACACCGTGAACGCCCAACTGGACTCCGTCGGCGACATTCGCCGCCCCCCTTCGACCCACCCCCTGGCCGGCCAGACGATGACCGGTGCGGACATCGTCGTGCAGGTACTTGCCGACGAGGGTCTCGACGTCCTTTTCGGTTACTCCGGCGGCGCCATCCTTCCCGTGTACGACGCGGTATTCCGTTACAACGGCACCCATCCGCGCGAGGATGGCAGCGAGCCCATGCCCCTGATCGTGCCCGCCAACGAGCAGGGCGCCTGTTTCATGGCCGCTGGTTACGCGAGGGCTTCCGGCCGCGTCGGCGTCGCCCTGGTCACCTCCGGTCCCGGCGCCACCAACGCGGTCACGCCGGTGCGCGATTCCATGGCCGATTCCATTCCCGTGGTCGTCATCAGTGGCCAGGTGCCGACCGGTTCCATCGGCACCGACGCGTTCCAGGAAGCGCCCATCAGCACGATCATGGGTTCGTGCGCCAAGCACGTGTTCCTGGTGACCGATGCCTCCACGCTCGAAGCCACCCTGCGCACGGCCTTCCACATCGCACGCAGTGGCCGGCCCGGCCCCGTGGTCATCGATATACCCAAGGACGTGCAGAATACGCCCCTGGTCTTCCATGGCAGCCGGGAACTGGCCGTGCGTGGTTATCGCACGCGCCTGCACGCGGTCGAGTCCGCCACGATCGACGACCGGGCATGTGCGGCTTTCTTCGACGCCCTCGCCAAGGCGGAGCGGCCCTTGATCTACGCGGGGGGAGGCATCGTTTCGGCGGGCGCCTCCTCGGCCCTGCGTGAGTTCGCGCACGCGTTCGGCGTGCCCGTGGTCACCACGCTCATGGGCATCGGCGGCTTCGACACGACCGATCCGCTGGCCCTGCACATGCTCGGCATGCATGGCGCCGCCTATGCGAACTATGCGATGGACGATTGCGATTTCGTGCTTGCCCTGGGCGCGCGCTTCGACGACCGCGTGGTCGGCGTGCCCTCGAAGTTCGCACCCGGTGCGCGCACCGTCGCGCAGATCGATATCGATCCGGCGGAGATCGGCAAGGTCAAGGCGGTGGACTGGCACCACGTGGGCGCACTGGAAGTCTCGCTGCCCCGCTTGACGGCATATGGCAAACGCGCCGGTTTCCGGCCCGACTACGGGGCGTGGCACGAGCACGTCGCGGCGCTGAAAGCCCATCACCGCATGAATTTCTGCCGTGACAGCGAAGCCATCCAACCTTGCGCGGTGATCGAGGCGATCAACCGCATCACCGATGGCCGCGCCATCATCAGCACGGGGGTCGGCCAGCACCAGATGTGGGCAGCGCAGTATTTCGATTTCCGCGAGCCCCGGCACTGGCTCACCTCCGGCTCCATGGGAACGATGGGTTTCGGCCTGCCGGCCGCCATCGGTGCGCAGTTCGCGCGGCGCGACCGTGTCGTGATCGATATCGATGGCGACGCCAGCATCCGCATGAACATCGGGGAGCTGGAAACCGTCACCACCTATAACCTGCCGGTGAAGGTCGTGGTGCTGAACAACAGCGGCGACGGCATGGTGCGCCAGTGGCAGAAGCTGTTCTTCAAGGGCCGCTTCTCCGCGTCCGACAAGAGCCTGCACAAGAAGGATTTTGTCCGCGCCGCGGAGGCCGACGGCTTCGAGTGGGCGCGCCGCCTGGACGACCCGGCCATGATCGAGTCCACCATCGCCGACTTCCTCGCCTTCGATGGCCCCGCCTTCCTGGAAGTGGTGATCGACCCGGATGCCGGCGTCTATCCCATGGTCGGCCCCGGCGCGACCTATGCCGAGATGATCACCGGCGACTGGATTCCCAGCCGCGGCAGCGCACCGGTGTCGCGCACCGCCGAACCGACAGGGATGTTCTAGACATGCGCCACCTGGTTTCCCTCTTGCTGCAGAACGAAGCGGGCGCGCTGGCCCGCGTCGCGGGACTGTTCGCATCGCGTGGATACAACATCGAGTCGTTGACTGTCGCGGCAACGCACGACATGGACGCCTCCCGCCTGACCCTCGTCGTCTTCGGCGACGATGCCGTGATCGAGCAGATCGTCAAGCAGTCGGCCAAGCTCGTCGACGTGATCGAGGTGTCGCAACTGTCGGGCGAAGGTTATGTGGAGCGCGAGTTGCTGGTGGCCCATGTCGACACCCGCGACGTGGCGGCCATCGACGCGTGCCTTGGACGATTCGGAGCGCGACTCCTGCAGCGCACTGGCGACAGGTCGGTGGTCGAGTACACCGGTCGGTCGGAGGACATCGACGCCTTCCTGGACGCGCTTCGACACGCGGGCCGCATCGCCGACCACGCACGCAGCGGCATCGCGGCGATCGAATGGCCCCTGGTCGCGGCTTGACGCCACGGGCTCCGCACGACGGAGCCCGTGGCGCCAGATTCCGCGTCAGAAGTACCTGATTTCAAGCCCGATGTCGCTCGCGAACGCGATCTCGCCGGAGAGGTCGAGGTCGTTCACCGGGTTGAGCCTCGGACGGACGAGCAGGTCGACGCGCAGGTTCTTGATGGTGCCTGGCGCATCCGTGCTGCCCGGGTTTTTTACGAAACCTACCGCGTAGCGTCCATTGGTGATCGGCAGGTTCTCCTGGAAGGGAGTCGACGGCCCCCAGGTGGCGTTGCCGAGATCGGTGATGCCTTCGTTCGAACCGGTGGGATAGCCTTGCAGGCTATCGATCCTGGTCGACTGCGCGTCGAACAGCAGGAACAGCTTACCGGGACTGGAGACGCCATCCTGGTCGTACATCTTGAATACTTCCGGCAACGCGGCATCGCCGCCCCTCGCTTCCGTGACCACGAAGGCGAATCGCGCCGGATTGGCGCAGTCGACCAGGGTCCTCATCTTTCGTTCGTCCAGGCTGGTCGGCTTGGACGGATCGGGGTTCAGCATTTCGCGGGTGATCGTACCCAGGTCGATCGAGCCACCACCGACGGTGACGTTGCAGGCGGCTCCCGGAACGATGCTTCCTTCGATGAGAAGGTCCGTACTTTCCGCGTTTACCGCTGTCGATGCCGCCATCGACAGCGATGCCGATACGAACAAGGTGGCCAGTTTCATGCGCTTCTCCTCTCCATGATGGAACGTGATGTCAGAAGTACCGGATCTCGAATCCGAGAGTGCCGGAGAACGTGATGTCGTCGGTCAGCGCCAGTTCGTTCAAGGGCTTGATCAACGGGTTTACGAGCAGGTAGGTATCGAGGTGGCCGATGGGACCCGGCGCATCGAAGCTGCCATCGGCCGTCACGAAGCCGATCACGATGGATGCCCTGCCGATGGGTACCGTGCTGAACGTGGACGGTCCCCATGCCGCGGTCCCGAGGTCCTGGCTATCCGCACTGGTGTAGTAGGCATCGCTGCCCTCGATATGGGCCGACGCATTGTCCAGGCGCACGAACAGGCTGCCCACGGACGATGCGTTCGTCGTCGAGAAGAGCCCGAGGTCGTAAGCGTCGCCGGGTTCGTCCCGTGGCGATACGTTGGTCGACACGAGGGCGTAACGCATGGGCGTGGCGCAGTCGATATGCATCTTGACCCTGCGCACGCCGAGTTCGGTATACAACGTCGGATCGGGATTGAGCTTGTTGCGCGAGATCCGTCCGTAGTCCATTCCAGGGCCTACCGTCATCTCGCAAGCCTGGCCCGGCGTGATGCTGCCGGCGACCTGAAGGTCGACGTTCGATGCATGCGAGGAAGCGGCGAGTGACGCGAGAGCGAGTGCTGTCAAACCATGTTTCACGGAATAGATCCTTATGCAACGACTTCAGTAGATGATTTCGAAACTCACGAGGCCATCCGCCTCGATGTCTTCGCCGCGTGGAAGCACGTGCGCGGGTGCGATGTAGATTTCCGCGTCGAGCACCACGTCGAGGGTGGCCACCGCGGCAGGCTCCACCGTCGTGTGATGTGGCCTGGCGTAACCCATGCGTTCAAGCGGGGCATGACTGGCTACGGGGCTGTCGGTCGCGAGCGCCCACGAGCGCCCACCGTCGGAGGATCGCGACGCGAGCAACTCGCCTTGGCCGGATGGGGCGGTCGCACCCCAGCGAAGCACGTAGGCACCGATGTTCGCACCCGTGCGATGGGTGCCGAGCCCAAACAGCTGGTCGTCCGTATACCGCACGCCGAGACCTTCCGGCGTGGCTACCGTTCCCGCTCGCTCATCGCGCTGGACGCGCAACGCGATCGGCATGGGCGCATCGCAACGCACCTGCAACTCCCCGCGCTGCGTCGGATGGATGAGGGTGGAGGCGCCCCGGCTGTCCAGGTCGGTGGAACGAAGCGTGCCGAAGGAGATGTGCCGGACGACCTCCACGCGGCAACTTCCCGCGATCGCCTCGGCATGCACCGAAAGGTCCCGCATGGCCCCGCTCGCCGCCGCTTCCACCCGGCCCTGGGCCAGCCATTGGGTGGCGTCGCCGACATTCAGCGCGTCCGCATCGAGCCTTGCATCGATGTCGATGTAGACGCTGAATACCCGGCCGGTGGCGATGTGTCCCGCCTTCACCGGCGTAATCCCCTGTTCGGGGAACCAGGGCAACGACGCTCCCACTCGTGCCGGCGTGGCGCCGAGGCTGTCCAACTGGCCCAGGTCCACCCGCTCGCCGTCGAGCAGGCCGTCGCGCAACCGGAGCGAGAACCGGCCCCGGTCCGCGAAGCGAAATGCCTGCGCGTCCCGTGCCGTGGCCCGGAAGAACACCGTCATGTCTTCCGGTTGCGAGCAACTCACATCCAGCCTTGCCGTGCGCAACGGCAATACCAGTTCACCATCCTCCGCAGGTGCGATGGTCGCGCGGCTGAGCCGGCCGTAATCGATCCGGGTCGTGCTCGACGTCACCTCGCAGACGGCGTCCCTGGCATAGCTGGCCGGTGCGAGTGACAGCATCCAGGCCAGGACGACTCCCCTGGCCAGGCACCTCGCCAGGAACGGGGTTCGTAGCGACATCATGGGCCGAGCCCTCCCACCACACGACAAACCGCCGTGGCCGATTCGTAATACGCGCCCAGATCGACTTGCTCTTCCAGCCGGAACTCCAGTTCGCAGCGCGGCAGGTCCGGTGCGCTCACCGACAGGCGTGGCGTCGCCAACGCGTTCGCGACGAATATCTGGCCACCGCCCTGCACCAGGCTGACCAGCTCGCCTTGCTCGTCCGTCACGGTGGCGCCCTCTGGCAGGCTTCGCCCATCCACCGTCATCGCGGTAAGCAGCACGCGGCGGGTCTTCGACATACCGAAGGTCAGGGAGGCGACCGCACCCCGGCCGGCTTCGACGACGGCGGCTCCGTTCTCGATATCCACGTTGCGCGGCAGCGAATCGGTGGCGACTTCGATGCTGCTCTTCCCGAACGGTGCGAGCTGCGGCAACACGGCGTAACCGCGGGCGTCGGTCCATACCGGGCCGCTCGGTGTCGAGATGCGAACGCCGGCGCTATCGCCTGCCGAGAGCACGCCGAACGTGTCGCGCACGGGATACGGCGATGCCGTCAGCCCATGCGCGTGCCACAGGACGCCGCCGCGCACCCCGATACCGTACGTCGTGCTGTTGGCGTTTCGCGTGTAGCTGCCGTCGACCTGCGCATAGCGCGGCAATAGCGACACTCCCGCGTCGAGGCTGCGACGCCGGTCGCTTGAGCGGTACTCCAACCCGGCGCGGTAGCTCGCATAGTCGCTGACCTGTTCGGAGAAGTGGGCGCCGTAACGTGTCTCGCCCGCATAACGGCGCACGGAGCTACCCACGCGGCCGCTTTCCCCGAATGGAACGCTGATATTGAGATACACGCTATTGCCCTGCTGGCGGCGCGCGCGCCCGAGGTTCCACTCGGCGGACAGCGAAACCGATGCCCGGCCCAGGCGCGAAGCCCATGAACCGAGCGCGCGGCTGGTGCCTCCGCGATTGAACAGCAGGGTTCGGGAATATCCCGCGCTGACGCTACCCAGGCGGGGATGCGACCACGATACGCTCGCCGAGGACTGGTTCCGGTAACGCGACCCCTGCGAGGCGATGTTCCTCACGACCGTCGTGTCCAGCAGGTCCCGGAATCCCCGGCTCTGCCGCGAATGGGCGAGTCCGATCGACCAGCGGCCGTCCAGTCGCTGCGACAGGGTCAGCATGCCCTGCCATCCCTTGGCGCCTTCACGCGCCGCATTCGATCCAGCCACGTTGACGTTGAGTTGCGTGTCCCTGGCCACCGTCGCACCGACACCCAGCCCGATGGCGTGGTAGCGGGAGGCGGCCATGATGCCGGCACTCAGCGACATGTTCCGTTGGAACGATCCGCTCCAGCCCCCGCTGACGACCCAGGGCGCCTCGGTGCCGCCGGTGTTGCGCAACCTCCCGAGCGCAATCGCATAGCCCGGCGCCGTGTCCAGTGCACCTGCAAGGGCGCCGCTCACCGTGAATCGCTGTGCTTCGCCGTCGGTGCCGGTGACGGTGACATCGAGGTCGGAGTAGCGATTGATACGAGGGATGCCGATCAAGGTGAACGGCCCCTGTGGCACGACCGTGGAATACACGAGCACGCCGTCCTGCCTGACCTCGATGCGCGCCGGGCCCTGTGCGATCCCTTCCACCGTCGCGCCCGCGCCCTGATGGGCCAATGCCTGCTCGCTCGTCACCTGCGCGCCCGTGAGCTGCGCACCGGACAGGGCGGGATTCACGACGTTGATTTCACCGAGCTGGACGACGGCACGCTGTTCGGCGAACGAACGGCTGGCATAGGTGTCGAGCACCTCCATGCGCTGGCGCCCGCCGGTGGACGTGGATACCTGGCGACTGCGGACGACCCAGTCACCCGCATTGAAGCCCAGTTCGGTGTTGGCCGACCTGTAGCGGCTCGTACGCGAGCCCCAGCGACTGTCCAACCCGACGATCTCGTAATTCAACAGCGCCGCCGTGCCGCCGCGCACGTAGCCCGACAGGTCGCGTCGCCGCGTGCGCAACGCCTCGGTCGGCACCAACAGCGAGATCGTCGCCTTTGCCGGACTCAGTTCGACCTTCGACGACGGATAGATCGTCGCCAGGTCCACGCATGTCGACGCGGCTGGATCGCGGAGGGTGGGAAGTTCCGCATCCACTTCCGCCACGTCCAGCAGTTCCCGATCGATGCATAACGCACCGCGGCTATCGAAGCGTGCCTTCGCCGAACCCATGGCCTTTCCGTTGACCTCCAGGGAAACCACATGACGACCTTCCGTAAAGCGCGGAGCGCTGCGGAAGTACCTGGCGAGCTTCGGGTCGATGCCGCGAAGCTTCAACATACGCTCGTCGAACTCGATGTCGGCATCGGTGTCCCCGCCTTCGGACACGGAAGGCGGCATCGACGCCGCGTTGGCCGCCCCGGCATCGACCCGGGCGTTCGCCATGTCCGGCGCACACGCCAGCGGAAGGAGCGCCAGACGCAGCTGTGCGCCGCACAGGCGGCGCCCGGTCGTGGGCGAATTCACGAGTACAGCCTCGCACTCAGTCCGTGGCGATGGACAACGACGCGTCGTAGGAGTCCACCGCGAAGCCGTAGACGGTCGCCGGATACAACCGTACCGCCGTGGCGTTACGGGCGCTTTCGGGTAATGGCAGCGCGTGGCGGCTTCCCGGCAGCACGTAACCGGCGGGAACCCGCACCGAGGTCATCGTCGGCAGAAGGACCACTTCCTGGCCCATGCGCACCACGTAAGGGGTATCGTTGCGAACGACGAGCTCGCCCCGGGCGATGGTCCAGGTCAGTCCTTTCCACGGTTCCCGGTTCGGGGCCAGACCCTTGGGATGCAGGATCACCGGAAGGTTCTGGCGGATATTCACTGAAACCGTGGCACGGCCCGGCTCCAGCTTGTTCTTCGGCTGCAGCCCTTCGAACACCACCCGCTTCAGACGCTGTGTCTTGAGGGGCGCGGCGTTACGCAGGATGAACCTGACGAGCTGGTTCTCACCGGGTTCCACGCGGGACACCGGAGGCGTGACGAACAACAACGGCTCGGTGTCTTCGGGAATGTCCTGCAACGTCACATGCAGGAGCGAGGGTTTCGGATCGCTGTTCCTGACATTGATCGTCGCCTCGCCCTTGTCTTCGTAGACGATGACGACGGAGGTCTCCGGCAGCATGCCGTCCGCGAAGACAGGCGCTGCCGGGAGTAACCCCGACAGCGCCACGGCAAGCATGCGGCGCATCAATAGAAGATTTCGATGGTGGCCCTTCCGGAGAGCGTCACGTCTTCGTTGACGACCGGGTCCTTCGCCAGCACGGCGTCGATCTTCAGCGGCACCGTCAGGTCGGCCAGGGCGACCGGCTCGGTCGCGCCGGCATCGTTGGCGAAAGCGAACGCCTCCCCATCGTTATCGAATGCCACCATGCCGGTCGCTGGCGTACCCCATGCCGTGCCCGCGCCGCCGTCGGTGGACTTCAACACGTACTTCGATGTCATGGCGTCGGCGTCGATGCTCAGCTTGAAGTAGCCGTTCGGATTGTTGCCGCCGCCCTGCTCGTTCCTGCCGAGGCTGTAGTGGTTGGCGCCGGCGGTGGAAACGCCTTCACCGGAATCGGTGGCCTTCAGGCGGAATCGTGCGGCGGTACCCTGGCAATCGATGCTCAGGCTCGCGTCCTTCGGCTCAAGCGGCAGGTCCTGGCCTGGGGTGAAATCCGAAAGCTTCACCGGATCGAGTTGCACTTCCGACGGGCCGAGGATCGACACGCTGCACGACGCCGGCGTGATCGTGCCGGATACCTTGAGTTCGGCGGTGTCGGCGGCCGTGGCGGCCAGCGGGGCCAGGAACGCCAGGGTGACGCCGGTAAACAGAGCAATATGACGCATTTCGCATGTTCTCCTTGAAGCGAGGCGGCATCGTAGTGATGGCACGGCGTCGGCCGATATAGGATCACTCCTAAAACCGACAACTACTTGGTCGTGACGACCTGAAAGAGTAGGCTCGACGCATGAATCGCCGTGCCGCCCTTTCGCTGCCGCCGCCTCTTGCCGACACCTCGGCGCTCGGACGTGAGCAAGACCTGCTGGGTCTTTCCGACGAGCCGTCGATCCACTATCTCGACCACGGCTCGCGCAGCCGCCTGATCCGCTGGCACTACCACCCGGCGTACGAGTTGCACCTCATCGTGGCCACCGAGGGAACCGCCTACGTCGGCGATTACGAAGGCCGGTTCTCCCCATACACCCTGATGCTCACCGGCCCCAACGTGCCGCACAACTGGGTGACCGACGAGACGTGCGAGCCCGTGGCGCTGCGCGACCGGGTCATTCTTTTCTCCGAGGCGTTCGTTCGCCGTTGCATCGATTTCCTGCCATCGGCGCGTCACGTCAAGTCGCTGCTGCTGGAAGAAGCCCGCTACGGCATCGCGTTTTCGCCCGAACTCGGGCGCAGCCTCGAACCGTATTTCCGCCGGGTGGCGGAGCATCCCGGGTTGCGCCGCGTGGCCAGTTTCTTCGAGATGATCGAAGCCCTGGCCGAGGACACGACGCGGCATTCGCTCAGCAGCCGTCCCTTCCAGGCGTCGGCGGATCCCAGCCAGTCGATGAAACTGCATCTCGCGGTGACCTATATCGACCGCCACCACGCGGGCGACGTATCGTTGAAGACCGTCGCCGACCGGCTGGGCATGTCCGAGACCGGGTTCTCACGCTTCTTCCACCAGCACACCGGCTACCGCTTCATCGATTACGTGAACCAGATCCGCATCCAGCGTGCCTGCGAAAAACTGGTGTCGTCGGCAGGTTCGATCACCGACATCTGCTACGAGGCCGGTTTCAGCAACCTGTCCAACTTCAATCGCCGCTTCCTGATCCTCATCGGAATGACGCCGCGCGAATACCGGATGCGCCATCGGCGGCCGCCCGCCGATCTCTGATGATGCGTCGCCGCACGACGAGCGCCATCGCGCACGCCACGGTCTTCATTTCACATACTTTCATGCCGGCGAACTCGCTTGCTGCAATGCGGCAATATGGCCGGCGCGCGGCGCCTCGTGCGGGAGCGGTGCCACTCGCCATGGCAAGAAAGTATGTATTTTCACCATAAAACGACACGGCACGTATTGGTGAGCACCACCGCGCTGAACCTATAAACGCACATCCATTCGACCGCCCACCCAGGGAGGCAAGATGAGCGATTACCGGAACCGGCTCGGCGCACTCGCCATCACCCTGTTCGCCACGCTGCCGGGCGTCGTGGCCGTGGCACGCGCCGACACGACGCTGACGATCGGCACCGTGAACAATGCCGACATGGTGCGCATGCAGGCGCTCTCTTCCGAATACGAGAAGGCGCATCCGGACGTGCACCTCAACTGGGTGGTGCTGGAGGAAAACACGCTACGCCAGCGCCTCACCACCGACATCGCCACGCATGGCGGCCAGTTCGACGTGATCACGATCGGTGCCTACGAGGCGCCACTATGGGGCGCCCAGCAGTGGCTGAAGCCGCTGGACAACCTTCCCGCCGATTACGCCGCCGACGACATCTTCAAGAACGTGCGTGAACAACTGACGGTAGAAGGGCATCTCTATGCGCTGCCCTTCTACGCCGAAGCCAGCATCACCTACTTCCGGACCGATCTCTTCGCCAGGGCGAACCTGACCATGCCGGCCGCACCGACCTGGGACCAGATCCGCGGGTTCGCACGGAAACTCCACGATCCCACGCACGGCGTGTACGGCATCTGCCTGCGCGGCAAGGCCGGCTGGGGCGAGAACATGGCCCTGCTCGGCACCATCGTGAACAGCTGGGGCGGCCGCTGGTTCGACGAAGGATGGAAGCCACAGATCGACACGCCGGAGTGGCACCAGGCCGTGAATTTCTATGTCGACCTGCTTTCGAAATACGGACCGCCCGGCCCCTCGGACAACGGGTTCAACGAGAACCTGGCGCTGTTCTCGGCGGGGCGTTGCGCGATGTGGGTGGATGCGAGCGTCGGCGGTGGCACCGTCGCCAATCCCAAGGAAAGCTCGGTGGCCGGCAAGGTCGGCTTCGTGCGCTCGCCACACCAGGTCACGGACCGCGGTTCGTCATGGCTCTGGGTCTGGTCGCTCGCGATCCCCGCCAGCTCCCGCCAGGCCGATGCCGCACGTGACTTCATCCTCTGGGCTACGTCGAAACCCTACCTGCGCATGGTCGCCGAAAAATATGGCGAGGAATCCACGCCGCCCGGCACCCGCGAATCCACGTACGCCAACGAGGCCTATATCAAGGCCGCTCCTTTCGCGCGGGTGACCTACGATTCGCTGAAAGCGGTCGACCCCGCGCACCCGACGTTGAAGCCTGTCCCTTACAAGGGCATCCAGATCGTCTCGATTCCGGAATTCCAGGCCGTCGCCACCCTGGTCGGCAGGCAGATCGCCGGTGCGCTCGCCGGGCGCGGCAACGTGGATGAACTGTTGCATACGGCGCAGGGCGCCGTCGATCGCACCATGAAGCGCGCCGGGTACTACGACAAGAAACCGGTCATCCAGAAGGAGTCGTCGCCATGAACGCGCGCATCCGCAAACGCCCGGAACGATGGCTCGCGCAACCGGCCATCCTGATGCTTCTGGCATGGATGATCGTGCCGCTGGCGATGACGCTGTACTTCTCCACGCAGTACTACAACCTGCTTTACCCGGGGAAGTCGGCCTTCGTGGGCCTGGAGAATTTCGCCTATTTCTTCACCTATCCCAGCTTCTGGGCTTCCGTGTTCAACACCATCGTGCTGGTCGGCAGCGTACTCGTCATCACCGTCGTGGGTGGCGTGCTGGTATCCGTGCTGGTGGACGAGACCTTCCCCGGCCAGGGCATCGTGCGCATGCTGCTGATCTCGCCGTTCTTCATCATGCCCACCGTGGCCGCGCTGGTCTGGAAGAACCTGCTGATGAACCCGGTGTCCGGCTTCCTCGCCTGGGTATGGAAGCTGTTCGGTGCCACGCCGGTGAACTGGTTCGCGGACTGGCCGCTGCTTTCGGTGATCGTGGTGGTCTCGTGGGAATGGTTGCCCTTCGCCATCCTGATCTTCGTCACCGCCCTGCAATCGCTCGACCGCGAGCAACTGGAAGCGGCGCGCATGGACGGTGCGCGCGGCATGGCGATCTTCCGTTACCTCACCCTGCCGCATCTCGCCCGGCCCATCGCGGTGGTGGTGATGGTGGAGGCGATCTTCCTGCTCAACATCTTCGCCGAGATCTACGTCACCACCAACGGGGGACCGGGTGACGCGACCACCAACATACCGTTCCTGGTCTACACCCAGGCCCTGCTGGAATTCGACGTGGGCGCCGCCTCGGCCGGCGGCCTCGTCGCGGTGGTGCTGGCCAACATCATGGCGGTGTTCCTCATCCGCCTGATCGGCAAGTCGTTGACGGCGCGTTGAGGAGGACACCATGGCCCACAAGAAACCGCAGCGCCGCCTCGCCCGCACGATCCGCGCCATCGCATCGTGGATCGTCGCCCTCGTGGTCTTCTTCCCCATCCTCTGGATGCTGCTGACCAGCTTCAAGTCGGAGCTCGATGCGTTCAGCATGCCACCGCATTTCCTGTTCAAGCCCACGCTGGAGAACTACGAACAGGTGCTCGCACGCGCGAACTACCTGCACTACGCATGGAACTCGATCGTCACCGCCGGCGGCGCGACGGTCCTGGGCATGATCGTGGCCGTGCCCGCGGCCTACGCCTTCGCCTACCACCCGACGAAACGCACCAAGGACGTGCTGTTGTGGATGCTGTCGACGAAGATGCTTCCCGGCGTGGGCGTGCTGGTGCCGATCTACCTGATCTGCCGCGACCTGAACCTGCTCGACTCGAAGACCGCCCTTGTCGTGATCTTCGCGCTGATCAACCTGCCGATCATGGTCTGGATGATCTATACCTACTTCCGCGACATTCCCTACGACATCCTGGAGGCGGCGCGCATGGATGGCGCGAGCACGTGGCAGACCATGTTCCGGGTGTTGATCCCGGTCAGCCGCGGCGGACTCGCCTCGACGGCGCTGCTCTGCCTCATCCTGTCCTGGAACGAGGCGTTCTGGTCGCTCAACCTCACCACCACCAGCGCGGCACCACTGACCGCGCTGGTCGCCTCGTTCTCCAGCCCCGAGGGACTGTTCTGGGCGAAGTTGTCCGCCGTGTCGACGCTGGCCTGCGCACCGATCCTGGTGCTCGGCTGGTTGTCGCAGCGACAGCTCGTCCGCGGCCTCACCTTCGGCGCCGTCAAATAGGAGCCCTTCCCATGTCCCGTCTGGAAATCCGTTCGCTGCGCAAGTCGTTCGAAGGCGTCGACGTCATCAAGGGCATCGACCTCGTGGTCGAGGACCGCGAGTTCTGCGTCTTCCTGGGCCCTTCCGGCTGCGGCAAGTCGACCACCTTGCGCCTTATCGCCGGGCTGGAGGAAGCCGACGATGGTCAGGTCCTGCTCGACCAGGACGACATCACCGATCGTGCCGTCGACAAGCGCGACCTCGCGATGGTGTTCCAGAGCTATGCGCTCTACCCGCACATGACGGTGCGCGAGAACATGTCCTTCGCCCTGAAGCTGGCGAAGATGGACCCGCGCGCCATCGACGAGAAGGTAGCCCGCGCGACCAAGATCCTCGCCCTGGAACCTTACCTCGAGCGCAAGCCATCCGCGCTGTCGGGCGGGCAGCGGCAACGCGTGGCGATCGGCCGCGCGATCACCCGCGAGCCACGCGTATTCCTGTTCGACGAACCGCTTTCCAACCTCGACGCCGCGCTGCGCGCCGCCACGCGCCTGGAGATCGCGCGGCTGCACCAGGAACTCAACGCCACGATGATCTACGTCACCCACGACCAGGTCGAGGCGATGACCCTGGCCGACCGCATCGCCATCTTCAGCGAGGGACGCATCGAGCAGATCGGCAAGCCGATGGAGCTCTACCGCAAGCCGGTGAACCGTTTCGTCGCGGGATTCCTGGGCATGCCGCGGATGAATTTCCTCGACGCCACGGCGGAAGGGGGCACGTTCCGCCTTCGCAATGGCAACACGGTCGCCGTACCGGGCGCATCGGCGGGCACGGGTGCCGTCACCATCGGTATTCGCCCCGAGCATCTCCAGGTCTGCGACGGCGATGGCACCGGCGAAACCGTCACCGGCAAGCTCACCGTCGTCGAGCGGCTGGGCAGCGAGACCTACGCCTATGTCGACGTGCCGCAGGTCGGCTCGATCACGGTGCGTGCCGATGGCGACTTCGACCGCCGCGCAGGCCGCGATATCTGTATCCGCCTGGACCTCACCCACGCCCACCTCTTCGATACCTCCGGTGTCGCCATCCACCATCCGTAAGAACCCCGCCATGCCCGTTTCCCTGAGCAACGAGACCCTCGGCCAGCTGCCCCCGGGCGTCGAGCCGCCACCCTTCGACCGGCGCACGGTGAAGGCCGGCATCGCGCATATCGGCGTCGGCGCCTTTCATCGCGCACACCTGGCCATCTATACGAACCGCGTGCTCGCCGACGAGGACATGCGCGAGTGGGGCATCCTCGGGATCAACCTGCTCGAACACGACGAACCGCTGGCCGATGCCTTGACGGCACAGGATGGCCTGTACTCGGTCAGCGAGTTCGATGCGAAAGGCGTACGCACGACACACCTCGTCGGCGCCATGGTGGACTACCTGTATGCGCCCCGCGATGGCTCCCGGGTGCTCGGGCGACTCGCCGATCCTTCGATCCGGATCGTCTCGCTCACCATCACCGAGGGCGGCTATCTCATCGACGAACACGGAAACTTCCGCGTCGACGATGCCACGGTGGCGCACGACCTGGCGCATCCCGATTCGCCGCGCGGCGTCTTCGGCTACCTCGTGGGCGCGCTGGAACGGCGTCGTACCGCCGGTATTCCCGCGTTCACGGTGATGTCGTGCGACAACCTGCGGCATAACGGTGCGCAGGCGAAGAAGGCCGTCCTCGCGTTCGCACGAGCCCGTTCGCCGGAGCTTGCCGAATGGATCGAGCGAGAGGTGGATTTTCCCAACGCCATGGTCGACCGCATCACCCCCGCGACCACGCCCGCCGTGCGCGAGCAGTTGAATGCCGCCACCGGGCTCGACGACCGGGCACCGGTGGTCTGTGAAGACTTCATCCAGTGGGTACTCGAAGATACGTTCCGCCATGGCCGTCCGGCGTGGGAGCGCCATGGCGCGCAGATCGTGAGCGACGTCTCGCCCTATGAGGACGCCAAGATCCGCCTGCTCAACGGGTCCCACCAGATGCTCTCGTACCCCGCCTTCCTCGCCGGTCATCGCCGCGTGGACGAGGCCGTGAAAGATCCGCTGTTCAATCGTTACCTCTCGGATTTCCTCGACCACGATGCGGGCGTCTGGTTGACCTCGCTGCCGGGCATGGACCTCGATCCGTACAAGAAGAAATTGCTGGAGCGCTTCAGCAACGCGTCGATCGCCGATCAGCTCGACCGGCTCTGCCTCGACGGCGGTTCGAAGATTCCCGGTTTCCTCGGACCCACCCTCACCGCCTGCCTGGAACACGGCAGGGACGCACGCCGGCTCGCCTTCCTTCTTGCCGCGTTCGATCGCTACGTCCGCGTGGGCAAGGACGATCATGGCGAGGCCTATCCGCTGCGCGAACCGAATGCGATGCGGCTCGTCCAGCCGCTGATCGACAGCGGCTCGAAGGACACCCTGATCGAAAGCGTGGAACTGGTCGGCCCCCTGCCGGCCAGGGACCCGCGCTTCCGCAAGCAGTACGACACTTGCGTGGAGGCCCTCTCCTCGCACGGCGTACGGTGGACGCTGGAGCGGCTCGACGCCCTCCTCGACTGAAGCTTTACGGGGCCTACCCGGGGACTTCACCCGCGCGAACCTAGGTTGGCATCCAACGTGGCCGAGTGGAGTCCGCACATGCCTTACACCCCGACAAATCCCCAACCCCCGTTCGCCGAGCCGGGAAAGAATCGCCCGGATGATGAGATCCGCAAACCGGGAAGTTACAAGCCCGAGCGCGACGCGGACCCCGAGCCGCCGGTGGACGACGATCCGATCGAGCCGCTGGAGCGCTAAAGACCCGCCTCGATAAACACCCGGCCCGCTGTGAGCGGCTCTTGTGGGAGCCGCTTCAGCGGCGATGGGAGCTTGCCGCACCCTGGCCCGCTGCCGCGGGATCGCCGACAAGGTCGGCTCCCACAAAGACTTGGCTCGCCATGGGCGGCTCTTGTGGAAACCGCTGCTCTTGTGGGAGCCGCTTCAGCGGCGATGGGTGCTTGCCGCAACCTGGCCCGCTGCCGCGGGATCGCCGACAAGGTCGGCTCCCACAAGGCTGCGAAGTCGGCGATTCGTGCCGCCGGGTCGGCTAGACTTCTCCGCATGAGCCCCACCCCCCGCAAGCCTTCACCGCGTCGCAAGGCGACGCCCGCCGCGCGCAAGACCGCCGTGGCAGCGCCGGCAGCCCGCCCCGCCGACGCGTCGACCAACGCCGAGCGCGTGCTCGCCTTCCTGCTGAAAGGCCTGCCGCCCGCACGGCGCGAGAAGATCCACGCCTATCTCGTGCTCACGCGCATGGACCGGCCTATCGGCGCACTCCTGTTGATGTGGCCGACATGGTGGGCGCTGTGGCTCGCCGCGAAAGACTTTCCGCCCATCGGCCCGCTGGTCATCTTCACCCTTGGCGTCTTCGCCATGCGCTCGGCGGGTTGTGCCATCAACGACTATGCCGACCGCAAGCTGGACCCCCAGGTGACGCGAACGGCCGGACGCCCCATCGCCAGCGGACGCGTGACGCCGCGCGAAGCACTGATCGTCTTCGGCGGCTTGCTGCTGTTCTCGTTCATCCTGGTGCTGTTCACCAACAAGCTCACCATCCTGCTCTCCTTCGCCGGAGCGGCGCTGGCCGCGGTCTACCCGTTTACCAAGCGCTATACCAACCTGCCCCAGGTGGTGCTCGGCGCCGCGTTCGGATGGTCGATTCCCATGGCCTTCGCGGCGGTGACGAACACCGTGCCTCCGGTGGCATGGCTGCTATTCATCGCCAACATCCTCTGGTCGGTGATCTACGACACCGAATACGCGATGGTGGACCGCGACGAAGACATCAAGGCTGGCGCCAAGTCCACGGCCATCCTGTTCGCCGACGCCGATCTCGTGATCATCGGCGTGCTCATGGGCACGTTCCTGCTGGCGATGCTGCTCGTGGGAACGCGTTCAGCGCTGGCCTGGCCGTACTGGATCGGCCTGGCCGTTACCGCCGGACTGTTCGGCTACCAGCAATGGATCATGCGCGACCGCGATCGCGCCGCATGCCTCACCGCGTTTCGCCACAACAACTGGGTGGGGCTGGCACTCTGGCTCGGCATCGTCATCGCCCTCGCCTTGTGACCGGCATCACAGCGTGAAACGGCCGTCATCATTTGGCTCGATTGAAATCGGACCGTCATGAAACTTCAGCCGTTCCGTCATCGGTAACGCATAAGTTCTTGCGGGTCGCGGGCTTCCTGCCCCCACTCCCCCGGAAGACAAAAAAGATGCGTAAGACCCTGCTCAGCCGCGCCGTGCGCGCGGCGCTCGCCGGTGCGTTGCTCGTTTCCGCCGCCGCCCACGCGCAAGACGGCAATCCCGAGAAGAAGACGACCGACCTCGACAACGTCGTGGTCACGGCACGCTCGGGCGTGGAAAGCCGGACCAAGGCCGAGACCAGCTACTCGATCACCACGATCGACGAAGACCGTCTGCGCATGCAGGCGCCGACCAGCGTCACCGAAGCGGTGAAATCCGTTCCTGGCTTCTGGGTGGAATCGTCCGGCGGCGAAGCCTCGGGCAACATCCGTGCGCGTGGTATCCCGGTGGACGGTTACGGGTCGGTGACCTTGCTCGAGGATGGCATCCCGGTGCAGCACGATCCCGCGCTGGGCTACCTCAACGCCGACCAGGCCTTCCGCCTCGACGAGACGATCGAACGCGTCGAGGTGGTCCGCGGCGGTCCTTCGTCGGTGTTCTACTCGAATGCACCGGCCGGCGCGATTAATTTCATTCCGCGCAAGGTCGGCGACACGGCGGAAGGCCTGGTCAAGTACACCGTCGGCAATTATTCGCTGAACCGGCTCGACTTCTGGTACGGCACACCGATCGGTAGCGGCTGGAAACTCGGCGTCGGCGGATTCTGGCGCGTGGACGACGGCGTGCGCCGCCCGCAGTTCCATGCCGATGATGGCGGCCAGCTGCGCGCGACGCTGTCGAAGGAACTCGAGCACGGGGATATCAGCTTCGACGTGAAGCACATGGACGACAAGGTCGCCCTCTACCTCGGCATTCCGATGCGCACCAACGCCAGCGGCGACATTCGCGCCGTGCCCGGCTTCAACGGCAACTACGGGACGTTGGCCGGCCCCGAGACCGAGCACCTGAAGATGCGCGAAGCCGGCGGTGGCCTCTACGATTTCGACAACACCGAAGGCACGCACGTGAAGCGCACCCAGGTGTCGTTCAAGTTCGACCATGACCTCGGCGACGACTGGAAGCTTGCCGAATCGATGCGCTACAGCACGACCGACACCCAGCGCAATGGCGTTTTCCCGAACGCGTTGCAGAGCGCCAGCTCGTTCATCACCCAGGACAGCAAGCGCCTTTCGAGCATCCCTGGCGCCACGGCGTTGCAGTTCCGCTACGTCGACAACCCGTCGCAAGTCTTCAACGTGGCGAACCAGAACGGCAACGGGCTGGTCGTGACCGAAGGCCTTCGCGGCGTGACCTTGCCGGTGGACGAATTCATCAACGATACGCGCGTACTGCGCAAGTTCGAGTTCGGCGACCAGAGCCACGACGTCACCTTCGGCTATTACCACGCCAACTTCGAGCAGGATTTCGACCGTTACTCCTCGACCGTGCTGACCGATGCCCGGGACAACGCACGGCTGCTCGACCTGGTGGGCGTGGATGCCAATGGCAACGTCGTGGGTTCGTTGACCGACCATGGCTTCTATCGCTACGGATACGAGTGGGAACACGCCAGCGGCAAGTCGAAGACCAACGCTTTCTACGCCTCCGACGAATGGCAGGTCACGCCGGAGTTGCGCATCGACGGCGGCGTGCGCTGGGAGAAGGTGAACGTGGAGGGCTACACCGAAGGCAAGCAGACCGTCGATATCGGCGGCTCGCCGGCGGCCACGCAGGTGCTCACCGGAAATGGAAAGCTCGCCCACTACGACCAGTCGTTCGACAAGACGGGATGGACCCTCGGCGCCAACTGGCAGTTCTCGCCGCGCCAGGGCCTGTTCGCACGATGGACCTCGGCCTTCCGCCTGCCCAACCTCAGCACGTACATCACCAACCCGACGGCCACGCCGCTGCTGCAGACGATGGACCTCGCCGAAGCGGGCTGGAAGTACAGCGACCGCTTCATGGACCTGTACGCGACGGCGTTCTACACCAAGTACGACAACGTCAGCTTCACCAACAACGTGTTCGACCGCAACGGCAACACCTCCACGCCGCAGACGGGCTACGCGAACACCAAGACCTATGGCCTCGAACTCGAAGGCACGCTGTATCCGACGAAGTGGTTCGACGTGCAGTTCAACGCCACCTTGCAGGACCCGAAGTACAAGGGCCTGAGCTACACCGACGTGGTGGCCGGTGCGCCGGTGCTTCGCGATTACGACGACAACCAGCTGATCCGCGTGCCCAAGGTGAGTTACCGCATCGTCCCCGGGGTGAACCTGCTCGACGGCCGCCTGCGCCTGCAGGTGTCGTATGAGCATGAAGGCAAGCGTTACGTCGACACGGCTAACTCGGTCGTGCTTCCCTCGTACCACGTGGTGGGTGCCAGTGCGCGCTACGACGCGACGCCACAGCTTTCGTTGTTCCTCTACGCGGACAACATCACCAATTCGCTCGGACTCACCGAGGGCAACCCGCGCGCGGGCGAACTGGCCAGTTCCGACGCCGGCGCGAACACGTTCATCGCGCGCCCGCTGCTGGGCCGCTCGTTCCGCCTCGCCGCGATGTACCGTTTCTGATGCGGGCGCTGATCGCCCTCCTGCTGTGCTGCTTCGCCGCCGTCGCCATGGCGGCGGAGCGGGCGCCCGACCTCGTCCTCCGCGGCGAACTCACCGGTGCCGACCAGCACACGTATCGCGAGGTGCCCTTCGACGTACCCAGGGGCACGTCGCGGATCACCATCGACGTCGACTACACGGGTCGCGAGGAACGCACCACCGTCGACCTGGGCCTGCTCGGGCCGGGTGGGTTCGAGACGCAGGATGGCTTCCGTGGATGGAGTGGCGGCAGCAAGCGCCGCTTCACCGTATCGGCCACCGATGCCACGGCTTCCTTCCTCCCCGGGGCCATCGTGCCGGGACGGTGGCGGTTGCTGCTGGGCATCCCGAACATCCGTCCCGCATCGAAGGCCACGTATACGGCGCGCGTCTGGCTGTCGGGGGATGACGAAGGTTTTGGCCCGGAACATGGGCTGACCGCGCCCCTGTCCACGACGGAGCGCTGGTATCGCGGCGACCTGCACATGCATTCGGCGCACAGCGACGGCAACTGCCTCAGCGCCTCCGGCACCAGGAAGGTGCCTTGTCCGCTGCTCTTCACGTTGGCTTCGGCCGCGAAACGCGGACTGGATTTCATCGCCGTCTCCGAGCACAACACCATGTCGCAGGTATCCGGCATGCGCGAGATGCAGCCGTACTTCGACACCATGTTGCTCATCCCGGCGCGGGAGATCACCACGTTCTCGGGCCACGCCAACCTGTTCGGCGTCTCCCGTGCCGTCGATTTCCGCGTAGGGAGCAAGCAGGTGCCGGACTGGAACGCGCTCCTGGCCGACGTCGCGCGCGCCCACGGGCTGATCTCGGTGAATCACCCGCGCCGGCCGAACGACGAAACCTGCATGGGTTGCGGGTTCACGCCGGTCACGCCGGTGGACATGCACGGCTTTCAGGCCATCGAGGCCGTGAACGGCCGTGATGCCGAACGTGCCGACACCGGCATACCCTTCTGGGAGTCCCAGTTGAACGCGGGCCTTCGCATCACCGCCATCGGGGGTAGCGACAGCCATGTGGGCACGGATGATCCGCGTGATGCATTCGCCGGCGTGATCGGCACGCCGACGACGGTCGTGCACGCGCGTGAACTGTCGATGGAAGGCATCCTCGATGGCATCCGCGCGGGGCATGTATTCGTCGACACGGAGGGTTCGCGCGACCGTGCACTGGACGTGCTCGCGAGCAACGGCTCCTCGCGCGCCACGATGGGCGATGCGATCACGGTGGCTGGCGGCGCGACGCTCCATATAGGCGTTCGTACCACGGCGCTGCAAGGAAACGACATCGCGGTGACGATCGACGGCAAGCCGTTCGACGGCGTGCCAGTGAAGCGCATACCGGCGAATGGCGAAGCGTCGTTCGACTGGACGAGCGATGGCAAGCCGCACTGGTTGCGCGTGGACGTACGCTCGGCGGAAGGCAAGCTGCTGATCCTGGGTAATCCGGTTTATGTGAACTATTAGAGCATCGCCGACAAAGTCGGCTCCCACCGGGTTGCGGTGGCCTGGTGGGAGCCGACCTTGTCGGCGATGCTTCTAGCTTCCGCCATGGCTCGGCAGCGGCGTCCGTGCCAGTGCCCACACGTCCACCCGCTCGACGCCCACCGCCAATAATGCGCCAGCACACTCGGCGAGTGTCGCGCCCGTGGTCATCACATCGTCGACGACCGCCACGTGCTTCTGCCGTGGCACGCGGCTCACCGCGAACGCGCCGCGCACGTTGTCCTGACGTGCGGCCGCGTCCAGGTCGGTCTGCGCATCGGTCGTTCGCGCGCGTAGCAGCACGTCGCGCGCAAGCGGCAAGCGATAGCGGCGCGCCAGCGGCCGGGCCAGTTCCAACGCCTGGTTGTAACCACGGGCGCGCAACCGGCGTCCATGCAACGGCACCGGCACGATCAGTTCGGGCATGAGCGGTGGTGGCCCGGCTTCCATCCAGCACGCCGAAAGGACACGCCCCGCCGCGAGGCTTCCGCCGAACTTGAAGCGCATCTCAAGCGTGTCGAGTGGCCACGCGTAGGCAAAGGGCACCCACACATCCGCCCAGGGGCGGGGATGCCGCTGGCAGGTATCGCATTCCGGTGTCGGCTCGGCCAGGGGGAGCGCGCAGCGGCCGCACGACGACAGGTTGCCGATCAGCATGGACCGGCAACCCGCGCATAGTTCGAGTCCGCCGCGACCGGAGCCGGCGCAAAGCAGGCAACGCGGCGGCAGGATGAAGCGCCCCACCGACGCCAGTCGTTCCTTCCAGCGAAACGCGTCCATGCGCGGGATGGGCGGTTACGGTCGGCGGAACATGGCTGCGTCGACGATCGACCACAGGTGGATGATCCAGCCCAGCCAGATCACCCAGAGCACCGCGGCGAGCACGAACATGATCAGCGCCTTGAAGACGCGTCCCTGTACCAGCTGGCCCAGGCCCGGGATGAAGAAACTGCAGATCGCCGCAAGCACGTTGCCACTGCTGCCCTGTCCATCGCTCATCGGTCGCCTCCTCGTGGGATTCGAAGCCATCGTACGGCAGGGATGGCGCACCCGATGTCAACTTGCAAAAGGTCGTTAAGGTTGACAGTGGCGACCGGGATTTACACACTGCGCGCCTTCGCCCCGGGAACCCACCATGACCGCAGCCATCCGCCACGACTGGTCCCGCGAAGAGGTCGAGCACCTTTTCGCCTTGCCGTTCAATGACCTGCTCTTTACCGCGCAGACCATCCACCGGCAATACCACGATCCCAACGCGGTGCAGGTCTCCACCCTGCTCTCGATCAAGACCGGCGGCTGCCCCGAGGATTGCGCCTACTGTCCCCAGGCGGCGCGCTACGCCACCGGCGTGAAGGCCGAGAAGCTGATGAGCGTGGAGGCCGTCCTGGCCAAGGCGCAAGCCGCCAAGGACGCGGGCGCGAGCCGCTTCTGCATGGGCGCCGCGTGGCGTTCGCCCAAGGACCGCGACGTAGCCAAGGTGGCCGAGATCGTCAGCGCGGTGAAGTCGCTGGGCCTGCAGACCTGCGCCACGCTGGGCATGCTCAGCCAGCCGCAAGCCGATACGCTGAAGGCCGCGGGACTGGATTTCTACAACCACAACCTGGACACCTCCCCGGACTTCTACGGCGAGATCATCCACACGCGTGAATACCAGGATCGCCTGGATACGCTCGAACACGTGCGCGAGGCGGGCCTGCGGACCTGTTGCGGCGGCATCGTGGGCATGGGCGAGTCGCGCGCGCAGCGTGCGGGCCTGCTGGCGACGCTGGCCAACCTGCCCGAGCATCCGGAATCGGTGCCGATCAACCGGCTGGTGCAGGTCGCGGGCACGCCATTGGCCGGCACCGAGGCGCTCGATCCGTTCGAGTTCGTGCGCAGCATCGCCGTCGCGCGGATCCTCATGCCCGCGTCCGTGGTGCGCCTGTCCGCCGGCCGCGAAAGCATGGACGACGCGTTGCAGGCGTTGTGCTTCGCCGCCGGGGCCAACTCCATCTTCTACGGCGAAAAACTGCTGACCACCGGCAATCCCGACGTCGAGCACGATCGCCGCCTGTTCGCACGCCTCGGCCTCAAGCCGATGGAAGTCGAGGTCGAACCAGGCACGGTGCACGCCGACATCGTCGCGCACGACCACGCCGCCGCGTGAACCGGCCCGATCTCCGAGCGCGCATGGACGCCGCCCGGAGCGGACGCGCGCAGGCCGGCCTGCTGCGCCAGAGCCGCGTCTGCGACGTTCTTGGCGGCGACCGGCGTCTCGTCGGCGGGCGCGTGCTGGCGGATTTCTGCGGCAACGACTATCTCGGCCTCGCCGGCCATCGCCATCTCGTCGCCGCGTTCACCCGCACGGCCGCCGCCGAGGGTGTCGGCACCGGTGCGGCCCACCTCGTGGCCGGCCACCGCGGCGAGCATGCGGCCCTGGAGGAGGAACTGGCCGACTGGACCGGCCGCGAACGGGCGTTGCTGTTTTCCACGGGCGTCATGGCGAACCTCGGCGCCCTGCAGGCGCTGCTCGGCGCGGGAGCGACGCCGGTGCAAGGCCGGCCGGATGCCCTCTGCGTGCAGGACCGGCTCAATCACGCCAGTCTCATCGACGGTGCCCATCTGGCTGGCGCGGAACTGCGCCGCTATCCCCATGCCGACGCGCACGGCGCCGCCCGCCAGCTCGACGCCTGTCCCGGACTGCCGGCGCTGGTGGCCACCGATGGCGTGTTCAGCATGGATGGCGACGTGGCGCCGCTCGCCACGCTCGCCGCCGTCTGCCAGGAGCGCGGCGCCATGCTTTACGTGGATGACGCGCACGGCCTGGGCGTCATGGGGCCGCAGGGTGCGGGTTCGGTCGCTGCGGCTGGCCTCGGCGCCAGGGAGGTTCCCGTCCTCATGGGCACCCTGGGCAAGGCGCTGGGTTGCGCTGGCGCCTTCGTGGCGGGCGACGCGTCCGTCATCGAGGCGATCACCCAATTCGCCCGCACCTACGTGTATACGACCGCCATGCCGGCGGCACTCGCCGCCGCCACCCGGGCGGCCATACGCCTCGTGCGAACCGATCCCGAAGGCCGCCGTGACCGCCTGGCGGCGAACATCGGGCGATTCCGCGCCGGTGCCGCTCAACTCGGCCTGCGCCTGATGCCCTCGGCGACCGCCATCCAGCCCCTGCTCGTCGGTTCCGCCGGGGCCGCCATGGCCGCCGCCGCCGCGCTGGAAGCCGCGGGATTCCTGGTCGTGGCGATTCGTCCGCCGACCGTGCCGCCGGGCGGCGCGCGGCTGCGCATCACCCTTTCCGCGACGCATTCGCCGGAGCGGATCGACGCCCTGCTGGACGCGCTGGGCCGCTTGCCCCGTGCCCTGGAAAGCGCGGCCGTATAATGGGCGGTCACACCCGCCGGTCATGACGATGACGATCCTCAACATCTCCGCCTATAAGTTCGTCGGCCTCGACGACCTGCACGCCTTGCGGGCGCGGATCGTCGAACGCTGCGAAGCCCTCGCCCTCAAGGGCACCATCCTGCTCGCGCCCGAAGGCATCAACCTGTTCCTGGCCGCACCCTCCGATGCCGTGGCCGCCTTCATCGACTGGCTGCGCGAGGACCCGCGCTTCGCCGATCTCGCGCCGAAGGAAAGCGTGTCCGACGCACCACCCTTCCGCCGGATGCGCGTGCGCCTGAAGAAGGAAATCATCACGATGCACGCGCCGGCCATTCGTCCCGCGGAGGGACGGGCGCCGCACGTGCTGCCGGCGGACCTCCGCCGCTGGCTCGATCGCGGTCACGACGACGCCGGCCGCGAGGTGGTCTTGCTGGATACCCGCAACGATTACGAAGTGGCCGAGGGAACGTTCGAGAACACCGTCGACTACGGCCTCTCCAGCTTCACCGGCTTCCCCGCCGCCGTCGCCGCCGACCGCGAGCGGTTCGAGGGAAAGACCGTGGTCTCGTTTTGCACGGGCGGCATCCGCTGCGAGAAGGCGGCCATCCACATGCGCGAGATCGGCATCGCGAACGTGTTCCAGCTGGAAGGCGGCATCCTCAAGTATTTCGAAGAGGTGGGTGGCGCCCACTGGCGCGGCGACTGCTTCGTGTTCGACGAACGCGGCGCGGTCGATCCGTCGCTCGCGCCGAGCCGGAAGGCATGAGCGGCCTGCACATCGAAACCCATGGCGCCGGCGCGACGCCGCTGGTGATGATCCATGGCTGGGCCATGCACGGCGGCATTCTCGCGCCACTGGTCGAGGCGCTGGCGGCACGCTACACGATGTACGTCGTCGACCTGCCAGGTCATGGCTATTCCCGCGATTCCGACATCCCGCTGGAACCGCTCGCCTGCGCGCGTGCGATCGCCGCCGCCACGCCACCGGCCACGTGGCTGGGCTGGTCGATGGGCGGATTGGTGGCCCTGGCCGCCGCCCTGGACGTGCCGGAGGCCGTGCGAGCGGTGGTCCCCGTCTGTTCCACGCCATGCTTCGTGCGCGGCGAGGATTGGCCACACGGCAACGACGTGGCCATGGTCCACCGCCTGGCAGCCGATCTCGAGGACGACTACATGGCCACCGTGGAGCGGTTCATCGCCCTGGAGGCCATGGGCAGCGCCGATCCGCGCGCCGAGGCGCGCCGGCTGAAGGAGGAAGCGTTCTCTCGCGGCGAACCCGACCCGCGCGTGCTGCTGGAAGGCTTGCGCCTGCTCGAAACCACCGATCTGCGACCGCGCCTGGCCGGGCTTCGCCAGCCCAGCCTCTGGATCGCGGGCCGCCGCGACCGCATTGTCCATCCCGAGGCGATGCGCTGGTCCGCCGGAGCGGCACGTGGTCGTTTCGCCGAGATCGCCCATGCCGGGCACGCCCCTTTCATCGGACACGCCGCCGCCGTGGCGGATGTCCTGACACAATTCACCGACGCAGACGCATGAGCGATTTCCACTTCGATCGACGCCAGGTTCGCCGCAATTTCGGGCGCGCCGCCGGCAGTTACGAAAAACACGACGCGCTGCAGCGCGAGGTGCAGTCCACCCTGGTCGACCGGCTCGACATCTACGAATCGGCGCCGGAAATCGTCCTCGATGTCGGCGCCGGCACCGGCCGTGGCAGCGCGGCACTGAAGAAGCGCTATCCGAAGGCGCAGGTGATCGCGATCGATCTCGCGCTGCCGATGCTGAAACAGGCCCGGCATAACGCGTCCTGGCTGAAGCCGTTCGGCCGCGTCGTCGCCGACGCGTACACCTTGCCCGTGCCTGACCACAGCGTGGACGTGCTCTTTTCCAACCTCTGTTTCCAGTGGTGCGAAGACCTCTCCCGCCTGTTCGCCGAATGCGCGCGCGTGCTGAAGCCGGGCGGGCTGCTCACCTTCTCCACGTTCGGCCCCGATACCTTGAAGGAGCTGCGTGCGGCCTGGGCGGAGGCCGACCAGCACGCGCACGTGGCGCGCTTCCTCGACATGCACGACATCGGCGACGCCATGCTGGCCCAGGGCCTGCGCGATCCCGTGCTTTTCGCCGAGCGCTACACGTTGACCTATCCCACTCCCCGTGCGCTGCTGGATGAATTGAAGGGCCTGGGCGCGAACAACGCCGATGCCGACCGTCCTCGTGGCCTGACCGGCAAACAGCATTACAAGCGCATGCTCGACGCCTACGAGGCCATGCGCAGCGAGGGTGTCGTCCCCTCGACCTGGGAAGTGGTCACGGCGCACGCATGGGGGCCGCCCGCCGGGCAGTCGCGGCGCGAAGGCGGTGGCGAGATCGCCAGCTTCCCGATCGAGAACCTGCGTGGCTCACGGCGCAAGACCCCGTTCTGACTCCACCCGGGATCAGAGCAACGCGGCCAGGGCGTGCGCGTCGCCCGGGGCCTTCACCTTGGCGTCGTTATCGAAGTAAACATAGATGTCGCGGGACGCGCGCCTGGGCGGCGCCGACCTGGCGATACGCGGATCTCCGGCAGGCTGCGCGCCACGACGCCATGCGCGAATGCGGCGCGCCCAGTCGGCCAGGGCCGCCTCGCCGTACCCGCTTGCATACAGTTCCTCGTCGCCGTGCAGGCGCACGTAGACGAACGGCGCCGTGACGTCGAAATAACGCGGATACTTGCCCGCCGTATCCGCCACGACGAAAGCGATACCGTACTTGCGCAACAGGGCGATGAACGAGGGATCGACGAAGCTTTCGTTGCGGATCTCCACGGCATGGCGCAAACGGTGATTGCGAGCCACTTCAAGGAAGGGTTTGCGTTTCAAGTGTGCGTCATGCTTGCGACCAAGCGTCGCGGCGGCCTTCACGTGGGTCGGCAACGAGGCAAGGAAGGCTTCGAACCGCTCCGGTTCGAAGCGGAAGCTCGGCGGAAACTGCCAGAGGATGGGGCCCAGCTTCTCGCGCAAGGCGAGCACGCCCGAGGCGAAGAAATTCGCCAACGGCCTTTCGATGTCGCGCAGGCGCAGGGTGTGCGTGATGAAGCGCGGGCCTTTCACGGCGAAGACGAAGCCCCTGGGCGTGGCCTCGTACCAGGACTGGTAGCTTTCGGGCCGCTGTAACGAGTAGAACGAGCCATTCAGTTCGATTGTCGGAAATTGCCGCGACGCGTAGGCGAGTTCGTCCCGCTGGACGAGATCGGAGGGATAGAAGACGCCACGCCAAGGCGAGTAGCGCCAGCCGGAGATGCCGATGCGAGTGGTAGCCATGCCCCATGGCAACGCGCCGCCGGTGCAGCGATGGTGAACGCGGCGTCATCGATAGCGATGACAGCCGACGACATGGTCGTTGACCATGCCCACCGACTGCATCACCGCGTAGCAGATGGCCGTCCCGGCGAAACGGAAGCCGCGCTTGCGCATCGCCTCGCTCATGCGGTCGGAGGCCGGGCTATGCACTGGCACCTGCGCGTCAAGCCGCCACGCGTTCTTCTGCGGAGAATCGCCGATGAACGACCAAAGGTAGGCGGATAACGAACCCACATCGTCGATAACGCGCAAGCTTGCACGCGCGTTGCCGCGTATGGATTCGATCTTGAGGCGGTGCCGGATCACGCCGCGATCGCGCAACACGGTGGCGAGCTCCGCATCGGTCATTGCCGCGATGCGTGCGATGTCGAAACCATGAAAGGCGAGGTGGTAGGACTTCCGCTTGGCGAGTACCGTGCGCAAGGCCAGGCCCGCCTGCGATCCGCGCAGTACCAGCCATTCGAACAGACCGCGATCGTCATGGACGGGCACGCCCCATTCGGTATCGTGGTAGACGCGCTCCGCGTCGCTGCGTTCGGCCCATTGGCAGCGCATCCGCCACCCCCGTATCTGCACTTGAGGAAGGGCGAGGATAGCCACGCGACGCAGGAGCCGATGTCCGCTCGTCGCCTTGACATACGTCCGCATGCGATGACCAGAAGCGGCGCGGGCGGCCGTCATCGTGTTGGGCGGCGCCGTCAGCGTGAAGAAGGACTCCACGGCAGCGCGTCCAGGTCCACGTTACCCCCGGTGAGCACCGCGCCGACGCGACGCCCTGCGAAGCGCGCGGGATAGCGCAGCATGGCGGCGAGCACCGTCGCACTGGAGACTTCGACGACGATACGCAACTCGGTCCAGAGCAACTTCATCGCCTCGACGCACTCCGGGTCGCTGACGCGCAACGCGACCACGCCATGATCGCGCAGGGCGTGGAAGTTGGGCTCGCCGATCAGCGTGCGCAAGCCGTCGCAGATCGTATCGGCCACGAACGGCCCTACGCGTTCGTCCGCCTCGAGCGAGCGGGCGGCATCGTCGGCACCTTCCGGTTCCGCGCCGAACAGCGCGATAGCCGGATCGATGCCATGCGCCGCGATCGAGCAACCGGAAGCCAACCCACCGCCGCCGATGGGAAACAGGACGGTATCCAGCCCCGGAGCCTGGCGAAACAGTTCAGGCACGAGGGTGCCTTGCCCCGCCATCACCCGTGCGTCCGCATAGGGATGGACCAGGGTCGCACCGGTACTGGCCTGCAAGGCGGAGGCCAGCGCCTCGCGCGCCGCGGTTGTCGGCGCACACCGATGCACGGTCGCGCCGGCGGCGACGATCGCATCGACCTTCGTCTTCACGGCGCCCTCGGGAATCACGACGTGGGCGGGAATGCCGCGCGTTCGCGCCGCCATGGCCAGCGCGTTGCCGTGATTGCCGGAAGAATGCGTTACCACGCCGCGTGCCGCCTCCTCGTCGGTCAGCGACCACACGGCATTCGTCGCGCCGCGGAACTTGAACGCGCCACCGCGCTGGAGGTTCTCGCACTTGAACACGACGGGCGTGCCGACGAGGTCGTCGATGCGGTCGCTGCGCAGCACCGGGGTGACCCGGGCGTGTGGCGCGATGCGGGCCGCCGCGTCGCGAATGTCCGCGAAGCCGGGAAGGTTCACGCGTCGAACTCCACGCCGCAGACGAAGCGACGCTCCTGGCCCGGCGCCAGCGTGACGAGCGGCGCGCAATCGTCACGATTGAACGCATCCGGCATGCATTCCATCGGTTCGAGCGCCACCGACTTGCGCGCGTCCCGGTCGGCCGTGTCGGCGGTGAATACCAGCATGACGCCCTTCTCCTGCCACACGGCGATGCCCATGCCGGATTTCGGATCGCGCAGGCGTGTACGCGCCTTGCCATCGGAATCCAGCTGGAGGTCCGCGTAGGTGTGGTTCAGCTGCATGTCGCCGATGGCTTTCGCCCTGCGGAAATCCAGTCCGCGATCGGCCTTGTCGATGGCCTGCCAGGCCCGCGTTCCCGGCAAGGGGATGAAATCCTTGTCGGTGGCGATCACCTTGTCGGCCGGCACGTGCAGCTCCCAGCCTTCGATCGGGTTGTCCGACAGGCGGAAGTAGGGATGCCAGCCGAAGAAGGTCGGCGCGGCGTGTTCGCCCACGTTGCGCGTCTTCGCTTCCACCGCGAGGCCACGGTCGCCGAGCGTGAACGTCACGCTGAAATCCAGCGCGAACGGGTAGCCGGCGTTCGCCTCCGGGCGGATGGCGTGGGTGACCAGGGTGACGGACGCCTTGTCGTCGTCGGCATGTTCGCGCTGAACGTCGAAGAGAACGCCGCGCAGGAAACCATGGCGGCTGGCGCGATCGGCGCCCACGGCACCTGGCTGCAAATCGTAGGTTTTTCCTTCAAATGTATACCGCGAATCGTTAACGCGGTTTGCGAACGGCGTCATGATCGCGAAGCGGGAGCCCTTGTGGCCGACGAGTTCCCGCTCGTCGCGAAAACCATCCGCGATATTGCGCTGCTCGTCGCGCCAGCATGTGCCGATCGACAGGACGGTGGCGCCACGCCGGGCGATACGGACCTCGCGGTCGGCGTCGGCATCGACCAGGACCACCAGCTCCTGGGCACCGAGACGGGAACGCGTAACGCTGAAACGGGACATGGGAAACTTCCTTTTGACGATTCCGAGCGCATGTTAGCCTGCCTGCCTTACCAGACAACCGTTAGTAGTGCCGCCATGAGCGATCGTTCCGACGCCCCTACCTCCGTCATCCGCCTTGCCGACTACCGTCCCCCGGCATGGTCGGTCGAGCACGTGGCCCTGGAGTTCGACCTCGGCATCGATCGTACGGAGGTGGCCGCCACGCTCGACCTCGTTCGCCAGGCGGACGAGCCGATACGACTGAACGGCGAGGGCGTGGAACTGCTGTCGCTGGGCGTGGACGGGCGGACCCTCGCCGAGGGCGAGTACATCCTCGCCGATGGGGTGCTGGAAATCGCCGTCGACACCGACCGCTGTACCGTGACCACGCGGGTGGCCGTGCGCCCGGCGGAGAATACCGCCTTCGAGGGCCTGTACCTGTCCGGCAGCCGCGACCGCGGGTTCCTGCTGACGCAATGCGAGGCGGAAGGTTTCCGCCACATCACCTTCTTTCCCGACCGGCCCGACGTGCTGTCGCGCTATACCGTGACCTTGCGCGCCGACCGCGACCGCTTTCCGGTACTGCTCGCCGGTGGCAATCCCGATGGGGAGGGCGTGCTCGCGGATGGCCGCCACTGGGCGCGCTTCGTCGACCCGCATCCGAAGCCGAGCTACCTGTTCGCCGTGGTGGCGGGCCGCCTCGAGCGGATCAGCCACGACTACACCACCGCCGATGGCCGCGCCGTCGCCTTGCATATCTGGGCGGAAGCGGATGTCATCGATCGTTGCGACTACGCGATGGATTCATTGATCCGCTCGATGCAGTGGGATGAACGAGCGTACGGGCGCAACTACGACCTCGACGTCTTCCATGTGGTCGCCACGCACGACTTCAACATGGGCGCGATGGAGAACAAGGGTCTCAACATCTTCAATGCGAAATACCTGCTGGCGGACCCGGATTCGAGCACCGACGACGAGTATCGCCACGTCGAGGCGGTCGTCGCCCATGAGTATTTCCATAACTGGAGCGGCAACCGCGTCACCTGTCGCGACTGGTTCCAGTTGAGCCTGAAGGAAGGCCTCACCGTGTTCCGCGAGCAGAGCTTCTCCGCCGACATGAACTCGGCGCCGCTCAAGCGGATCGAGGACGTGGCCCTGCTCCGGCGCGCGCAGTTCCCCGAGGACGCCGGCCCCTTGTCGCATCCGGTGCGCCCCTCGCAATACAGCGAGATCAACAATTTCTACACCGCCACCGTCTACGAAAAGGGTTCTGAACTGGTTCGCATGCTCGCCGGCCACCTCGGCCAGGAAGGCTTCCGCAAGGGCATGGACCGTTACTTCGACAGGCACGACGGCCAGGCCGCCACGATCGAGGATTTCCTCACGGCGCTCGGCGACGCCAATGGTGTCGACCTGTCGCCGTATCTCGCCTGGTACGGGCAGGCGGGCACGCCACGGCTATCCGCCGAAGGGCGATTCGATGCCGCGCAACGGCGGTATCGCCTGACGCTCAGGCAACGCACGCCCGCCACCGCGGGCCAGACCGCGAAACAGGCACTGCCCATCCCCGTGCGCCTCTCGCTGTTCGACCAGTCGGGCAAGGCCCTGCCGCTTCGCCTCGAAGGCGAAGCCGCCGCCGGTGCGACGGAACGTACCGTGGTGCTCGACAGCGCGGAACGCAGCTTCGTGTTCGAAGACATCGAAGCGGTTCCGGTTCCGTCGCTGCTGCGTGGTTTCTCCGCGCCGGTCATCCTCGAATGCGACTACGTTCCCGGGGAACTCGCCGTCCTGCTGCGCCACGATCCCGATGGCTTCAACCGCTGGGAGGCCGGGCAGCAACTGGCCGGGCTGGCCTACGACGACTGCCGGGACGGTAACGTCGAAGGCTCGGCCCTGCGTGCATGGACCGAGGCCCTGGCCCATCTGTTCAACGACAAGGGCGTGGACGATGCCCTGCTCGCCGAATTGCTGACGCCGCCGGGCGAGATCGAGCTGGTGGAACGGCAGGCGGAACGCGATCCGGACCGCATCCGCATCGCCCGGCAATCCATGTTGCGCATGCTGGCCCAGCGCATCGGTGCGGAGGCCCTGCGTGCCCGCTATGCGGCGCTGCGTTCGGAGACCACCGCGGCGCTGGATGCCCTCAGCCAGGCGCGGCGCCAGCTGAAGCGCAGGGTCCTCGATCTGTACGCCTTGATCCAGCCGGGCGAGGCGCGGGAACTGGCGCGGGCGCAGTACGAGCAGGCACCCGGCATGACCGACCGTCTCGCGGCCCTGACCACGCTGGCCACGCTCGACGCCCACGCCGCCGAGGCGCCGATCGCGCATTTCCGCCAGCGGTACGACGGCAACGCGCTGGCCCTCGACAAGTGGTTCGCCATGCAGGCGTTGCTGCCCGGGGCCGACGCCCTGGCGCGGGTCCAGGCACTGGAAGACGATCAAGCGTTCATGCTGAAGAACCCGAATCGTGTCCAGTCCTTGCTGGGCAGTTTTGCCCGGGCCAATCCCACCGGCTTCCATCGCGCGGACGGGGCGGCCTATCGCTGGTTGGCGGATCGCCTGGTCGCGATCGATTCGCTCAACCCACAGGTGGCGGCGCGGATCGCGACGGCGTTCAACGGCTGGAAACGGCTGGAGCCCGTGCGACGGGAGGCCGCGCATGCCGTGGTGGCCGAACTGGCCAGCCGGAAGGACCTGTCGCGGGATCTCACCGACATCCTCGCCCGGGTCGCCCTGGGCTGAGGAAGAAATGTGCGCGGTGTCTCAATGTGGGGGAGAAACTGACGCACCGCGTCACCAATTGCCGATTTGGAGCACCTCGTTGACGAAAAAGTCACACACGGTTCATTCCGACGGTGTAATGTTCGACCCAACGAAGAAAGCCGCGGCATAGCCGCGGCTCTTCGTGCCAGTCACTCGGTTTCTGGCGCCCGGCAGCACGGTCATCCTGGATTCCCCCTGTTCCTGAGACCGCCGGGCGCCAGATCTCATTCGAACCGAATGGGGCATCCCTGCCCACATCCCGCTTCCTTCCTCCGGCACACGGCCAAACCCCTGTCGTTCGGCCTCGGCGCGCGTATCGTCGCGCAGCGTCTGCCCAGCGGAAGTGCGCCCATTGGCAAGCACGAGTCATGCCATGTCGTCGTGCCCGGGCCAGGGTTCCTGTCGAGCGGCGCCCGTCCGTACCGCGTAAAATCACGCCCTGCTTCCTGCCTTTCTACGCCTGATTCCCATGCTGCATAGCGAAACCTTCGATGTCATCGTGGTCGGTGGCGGACACGCCGGCACCGAGGCCGCGCTCGCGGCCGCGCGCGCGGGTGCGCGCACGCTGCTGCTCAGCCACAACATCGAGACCATCGGCCAGATGAGCTGCAATCCCGCGATCGGCGGGATCGGCAAGGGCCACCTGGTCAAGGAGATCGATGCGCTCGGCGGCGCCATGGGCATCGCGGCGGACCGTGCGGGCATCCAGTGGCGCACGCTCAATGCCTCGAAGGGCCCGGCGGTACGCGCCACGCGCTGCCAGGCCGATCGCAGCCTCTACAAGGCCGCCATCCGCGCCATGGTGGAGACGCAACCGAACCTCGTGCTGTTCCAGCAAGCGGTGGACGACCTCATCCTCGTCGGAGGGCGGGTCGCCGGCGTACGCACGCAGATGGGCCTCGACTTCCACGCCGCCGCCGTCGTGCTGACAGCAGGCACCTTCCTGGCCGGCAAGATCCATATCGGACAAGCACAGTACGCCGGCGGCCGGGCGGGCGATCCGCCAGCCTCGGCGTTGGCCGCGAAGCTGCGCGAACTGCCTGTCGCCGCCGACCGGCTGAAGACGGGAACGCCGCCGCGCATCGACAGCCGCAGCATCGATTTCTCCATGCTGGACGAGCAGCCGGGCGACGACCCGATGCCGAACTTCTCCTTCCTGGGCTCGGCGGCCGATCACCCGCGCCAGGTGAGTTGCTGGATCACCCACACCACCGAAGCGACACATGACCTCATCCGCGGCTCGCTCGATCGATCGCCGCTGTACAGCGGACAAATCGAGGGTGTCGGTCCACGGTATTGCCCCTCGATCGAGGACAAGGTCGTCCGCTTCGCCGATAAGACCTCTCATCAGATCTTCGTCGAACCGGAGGGCCTGGACACCTTCGAGATCTACCCCAACGGGATTTCCACGTCGCTGCCCTTCGACGTGCAATACGCGCTGGTCCGCTCGATCCCGGGTTTCGAGCGTGCGCATATCACGCGCCCCGGCTACGCCATCGAATACGACTACTTCGATCCTCGCGGCCTGCACCCCTGGTTGGAAACCAAGGGCATTCCCGGCCTGTATTTCGCCGGCCAGATCAATGGGACGACGGGCTACGAAGAAGCCGGAGCGCAGGGACTCATCGCCGGCATGAATGCCGCGCTCGCCATTCGTGGCGAAGCGCCGTGGTATCCACGCCGCGACGAAGCCTATATCGGCGTGCTCATCGACGACCTGACGACGAACGGAACGATCGAGCCCTATCGCATGTTCACCTCGCGCGCCGAATACCGGCTGCACCTGCGCGAGGACAACGCCGACCTGCGACTGACGCCGCAGGGCCATGCACGCGGCGTGGTGTCGGACGCACGCCTCCAGCGCCTGGAAGCCAAGCGCGAGGCCACCGAGCGCGAGACCGCGCGACTGCGCGGTTTATGGGCCGCCCCGGGCAACGCGTTGGGCGCGGCCATCGAACGCGCGCTCGGCATCGCCGTCAGCCGCGAGACGCACGCCCTCGACCTGCTCCGTCGTCCTGAAATGGACTACGCGAAGCTGAGGACGGTGGCCGAACTCGGACCTGGAGTGGACGACGCCGAGGTGGCGACGCAGGTGGAGGTGCAAGCGAAGTATTCCGGCTACCTGGAGCGCCAGCGCGAGGAGATCGAGCGCCAGCGGCGGCACGAGACCACGGCGATACCCGACGGCTTCGATTACGACCGCGTGCGCGGCCTTTCCGCCGAGGTCCTGTTGAAGCTCAAGCGCTCCCTGCCCGCGACGATCGGACAGGCCGCACGCATCAGCGGCGTCACGCCCGCCGCGATTTCACTGTTGCTGGTGCATCTGAAGCGCCGGGCGGCCTGAGGGGAACCCGGCGCGCCACGCGCCGTCGCCGTCGCTGCATGACCACCAGCAGTCGGCGTCGTCACCGGCCATCTGGCATCATCACTCCCATCGAGTTAGCGAGTGGAAGGACCACCATGCAAGTCTGGATCGGACGAAACGGCGAGCGCTTCGGCCCCTACGCGGACGATGAAATCCGCCAGTGGCTGCGCGACGGCACCTGCCGCCCGGAGGAACTCGGCTGGCATGAAGGCATGACGGACTGGCGTCCGCTGGGCGAATTGTTCCCGGACGAGCGCCCCGCTGCCGGCAGCGTCCCGCCGACGCCCCCGCCCGCGCCGCCACCCTTCATGGGCGTCACCGACGTCGCCGAACCCGAGTACGCCGGCTTCTGGCTGCGCTTTGGCGCCTGGGTGATCGACTACCTGATCCTGATGGTGCCCTTCACGATCATCAGCCTGAGCATGGGTCTGGGCGTGGCGATGACGAAACTCCTCAGCCAGATGGAATCGGACCGGACGGCGGCGATCTCCGCCTACGCCGTGGCCGTGCAACCAATCACCTACGTACTGCTGGTGATCGGCTTCGTCTACTACGCGGCTTTCGAAAGCTCGAAGTGGCAGGCCACGCCGGGCAAGATGGCGGTGGGCATCCGCGTCACCGACACGGAAGGCAAGCGCATCAGCGTGGGCCGCGCCGCCGGGCGCAATGCGATTCGCCTGGTCAACGCCTTCACCTTCCTCGTCCCCATGGTCTTCTACGTCACGGCCGCCTTTACCCAGCGTAAGCAGGGCGTGCACGACCTCCTGGCCAGCACCTACGTGCTGACCGGGCGCGCCGACAAGGCCGCCGCACCCGCCCCACGTGGCGGCACGAGCGGCAGCTTCGACGCCTGACGGTTCCGCCCAACCCCGGCCTCCCGGCCGGGGTCTTCCCGTGCCTTGCTATCATCCCCGGCCCGGCCCGACGTTCGGCCGGCCGAGTCACGCACAGGAACGACATGCAGAGCATCGAACAACGTATTGCCCAGGACATCGCCGCCAAGCCCGAACAGGTGCGTGCGGCGGTGGAACTCCTCGATGGCGGCGCCACCGTGCCCTTCATCGCACGCTACCGCAAGGAAGTGACCGGAGGTCTCGACGACATCCAATTGCGCCTGCTGGAAGAGCGCCTGCGTTACCTGCGCGAACTCGAAGACCGCCGTACGGCCATCCTCGACAGCATCGCCGAGCAGGGCAAGATGACCGACGCCCTGCGCGCCGACATCCTCGCCGCCGACACCAAGGCGCGCCTGGAGGACCTGTACCTCCCCTACAAGCCCAAGCGCCGCACCAAGGCGCAGATCGCCCGCGAGGCCGGCCTGGAGCCGTTGGCGACCGGCCTGCGCGAAGACCCGACGCTCGATCCGGAAACGTTCGCGGCTGGTTTCGTCGACCTGGAAAAGGGCGTGGCGGATGCCAAGGCCGCGCTGGATGGCGCCCGCGCCATCCTCATGGAGACGATCGCCGAGGACGCCACCCTGGTCGGCGAGCTGCGCGACTGGCTGTGGGAGAAGGGCCAGATCCGCGCGACCGTCGTTCCGGGTAAGGAAAACGAGGGTGCGAAGTTCCGCGACTATTTCGACCATGCGGAGCCCGTTTCGAAGATCCCTTCGCATCGCCTGCTCGCCCTGATGCGCGCGCGTAACGAAGGCGTGCTGGAGATCGACCTGAACCCGGGCGTCGACGCCGACCAGGGCCACGCCGAGGGCGAAGGCCGAGTCGCCGCTCGCGCCGGCATCGTCGACCGCGGCCGCCGTGCCGATGCGTGGCTGCGCGAGACCGTGCGCCTCACCTGGCGCGTGAAGCTGCACCTGCACCTCACCCTCGATCTCTTCGGTCGCGTGCGCGAGTACGCGGAAGACGAAGCCATCCGCGTGTTCGGCGAAAACCTCAAGGATCTGCTGCTGGCCGCGCCGGCCGGCGCCAGGACGGTGATGGGGCTGGACCCGGGCATCCGCACCGGCTGCAAGCTGGCCATCGTCGATGCCACGGGCAAGCTGCTCGCCTACGACACCATCTACCCGCACGAACCGCGCAACCAGTGGGACCAGTCCATCGCCCGCATCGCCCAGCTGGCCAGGCAGCATGGCGTGAACCTCGTTGCCATCGGCAACGGTACCGCGTCGCGCGAGACCGACAAGCTCGTCGGCGAGACGATGCGCAAGCACGCCGACCTGAATCTTTCCAAGGTCGTGGTGAGCGAAGCGGGTGCGTCGGTGTACTCGGCCTCCGAACTCGCGTCGAAGGAGTTTCCCGAGCTCGACGTCTCGATCCGCGGCGCCGTTTCCATCGCGCGGCGCTTGCAGGATCCGCTCGCCGAACTGGTGAAGATCGAGCCGAAGGCGATCGGCGTCGGGCAATACCAGCACGACGTGAACCAGGTGAAGCTGGCCCGCGCGCTCGATGCGCGCGTGGAAGATTGCGTGAACGCCGTGGGCGTCGACGTGAACACCGCCTCGGCCCCCCTGCTCTCGCGCGTGGCCGGCCTCTCCTCCAGCGTGGCCGAGAACGTGGTGAAGCACCGTGACGCGAACGGCCCGTTCCCGAGCCGCAAGGATCTGCTCAAGGTGCCGCGCCTCGGCGACAAGGCCTTCGAGCAGTGCGCGGGCTTCCTGCGCATCACCGGTGGCAGCAATCCGCTCGATGCCAGCTCGGTGCATCCCGAGGCGTATCCGGTGGTCGAACGCATCCTCAAGCAGTGCGGCCGCGAAGTGAAGCAGGTGATCGGTGACACGTCGTTCCTGCGTGGCCTCAAGCCCGAGGACTTCACCGACGAGACCTTCGGCGTGCCGACTGTGCGCGACATCCTCAAGGAACTGGAAAAGCCAGGGCGCGACCCGCGCCCTGAATTCGTGGCGCCGAGTTTCGCCGAGGGCGTCGAAGACCTGAAAGACCTCAAGGTCGGCATGGTGCTCGAAGGACGCGTGACCAACGTGGCCGCGTTCGGCGCTTTCGTCGACGTCGGCGTGCACCAGGACGGACTCGTACATGTGTCGGCGCTTTCGCACACGTTCGTGAAGGACCCACGCGACGCCGTGAAGGCCGGCGACATCGTCAAGGTCAAGGTGATGGAGATCGACCTGCCGCGTAAGCGCATCGCCCTGAGCATGCGTCTGGACGATGTACCGGGCGAAGCTCGTGGCGGCCGTCCGGGCGCGCGCGACGAGGCTCCTGCAGGCGGCGGCAACCGCCGTGGCCCGCAAGGTGGCCGTCCGGCACAACCCGCCAAGTCCACTGCCAAGCCCGCCACCGCGCCCGCCAACAGCGCGTTCGCGGATGCGTTCTCGCGGGCGTTGAAAAAGTAGGAAGGCTCGCGCCACCAGGGGATTTTCTCAAGCCGGATGCCGGACCTCACGGTTCCGGCCATGGCTCGATCGCCACAGGCTTTCCTCGCGCCGCTCCTGCACCGACAGGAGCGGCCGTCGTGCACGGCGCCAGGCCCGGCGCGTAGCTCGCCGCCCTACCGCAGCGCAGCATGCGCCGGCGTATGGCTTCCATTACCGTAACGTTTCTCTAACGCCCACACACGGAGTGAACCACATGCGTATTCGCCATCTTGCCGGTGCCATCGGCGCTGCCCTTCTGTTCAGTGCCGGCGCTCACGCCGACGGCTTTACGCAGGTCGTTTCCTTCGGCGACAGCCTCAGCGACAGCGGCAACGTCTCCAAGTTGATCGGCTCGCCGGTGCAGCTGCGCTTCACCACCAACCCGGGCACGGTGGCGGTGGAGAACATCGCCGCCCACTACGGCTACACGCTCACCCCGTCCCTCCTGGGCGGCACCGACTACGCCTACGGCAACGCTCGCGCCGCGACCGTCAATCCCGTGACCGGCACGCCCCTGACCGTTCCGCCGACCTCCACCCAGATCCAGACCTATCTGGCATCGACGGGCGGCAAGGCCGACCCGAACGCGCTTTACACGATGTGGATCGGCGCCAACGACCTCCTGGCCGCCACGGCCAACCCGGCCACCGCCCAGGTCGTGGTCGCCACCGCGGCGCAGAACGAAGTCGCGCAGATCAAGGCGCTGCAAGCCGCCGGCGCGAAGACCATCGTCGTCTTCAACCTGCCGGACGTGGGCAAGACGCCCGCCGCCATGTCGCAAGGCGCCGCCGCCTCCGCCGGAATCACCCAGTTGACCCAGGTGTACAACGGCATCCTCTCCGGCGGCCTGGCCCAGGCCAACCGCGGCATCGTGCCGATCGACACCTATGCATTGCTCAACGAAGTCATCGCGAGCCCGGGCACCTACGGCTTCACCAACGTGACGACGCCGGCCTGCACCACGTCGAGCTCGCTGACCTGCACACCCGGCACGCTGCGCGACCCGAATGCGGCCAGCACCTATCTGTTCGCCGATGGCATCCATCCGACCACGGCGGCACACGCACTGCTCGGCCAGTACGCGATCTCGGTGATCACGGCCCCGCAGCAGATCTCGCTGCTCGGCGAGGCCGGTCTCGCCTCGAACGCCGCGCACGTGCGCTCGCTGCGCAACCAGATGATGGCCGACAACTTCGGCGCCGATTCGCGCGTTTTCGCAGCCGTGGATTACGGCCAGCAGAAGTTCAAGAACACCGACACCTCGCCCAAGACCGATAGCGACAACGTCAACCTGACCATCGGTGCCGATGCGCGCGTCAACGATCACGTCTCGATGGGTGTGGCCCTGGGCATCGCGCAGTCCAAGGCTGACTTCCAGGGCGGTGGCGGCTACAAGATGCAGGACATCGCGGGCTCGGGCTACGCGTTCTACCACAACGGCGGCGGCTACTTCGGCGGCTTCGCCAGCTTCGGCCAACTGAGCTTCACCGACATCGATCGCCGTATCGACCTCGGCGCTGCCCGCCGCACGGAAACGGGCAAGACCGACGGTTCGCATGTCGGCGGCGGCCTCACCGGTGGCTGGTGGTTCGGCAACGAGACGCTGAAGACCGGCCCGTTCGTCTCGGTGGAGTGGGAGCAACTGCGTGTGTTCGGCTACACCGAGCGCAACGACACCAGCACGGCGATGCATTTCGACAGGCAGACGCGTAACGCCCGCATCGAAACCGCAGGCTGGCGCCTGCAGGGCTCGTGGACCTCGGGCAACACCGTGCTGCATCCGTTCGCCGAAGTGGCCTACAACCACGACGGCCGCGCCGACGACCGCTACGTGACCGCAGGCCTCACGAACATGTCGGGCGAGTTCAGCGTGCAGGGCTTCACCCCGGACAAGACCTGGGTCACCGCCGACCTAGGCGTCACCGCCGAATTCAACCAGACCTGGAGCGGCTGGGTGAGCTACACGGGTCGCTTCGCTGATGATACGCAGCGGTATAACGGGTTGAATTTGGGTGTGAAGATGGCGTTCTGATCTATCGGCCCTAGTGAGTAGTTAAAAAACGCCGGCATAAAATGCCGGCGTTTTTTTACTGCACGACTGTTCAGCAATGCATCAGTTCCAACCGAGCTCGTATTGCTCGTACGGAAAAATGTAATCAAGTTCGGTTGCCTCCTTACTCGCACATTGCGCTAGAAGACATGCTTGCTGAATAGTCAGAAAGCCGGGCAATGTATACGCGGTTACACGGGTTCCGGGAACAATCGGGGAAGGACGCGATTCTTGCCCAAGAACGCAACTTGCGGCTTCGGATACTTTGTAGGCGGTATGGATATTGCCGTAGTGCGCCGAACGACTGAAATTGCACGTCGTTATTTGTTGACCGACGACGGCACCGTTCTCGTCGAAATACTTTACAGAGATCGCACTTGTGACTTCCGCACAGACCACCCCGGTCCAGGAAGCACAAATAAACGCAAAGATGGTCAAAGCCAGCCTACTACTCATTGTCTTTTATCCTTCATATGAATTTTGCTAATGCAGGTCACTCACGTAACAGGTGCACCAGGCGTCGCACTCATTGGTCTCAACAAGCGGACCTCGCCGTGGAAAGCGAAGAAGGTACTGATCATGATTGCCGGGAAGAGACCCTAGTCAGGGTAGAGTCGGATCACTCTTTCGTCTGTAGTCGAATGGCACAGGGTGGTGTAGTCCTTTTCTTACGCGCCAACGACGAGCAATGATCCCCGCTACCGACTACGCTTGCACCGCGCAAATGCAAAAAAAACGCCGGCGCAATGGCCGGCGTCATTCCAAACGATGTCGGGAGGTTACTTCTTACCGCCGCCCTTCGCATACATCGCCTCGGCCTGCTTCTTCAGGTCGTTGGCGGCATCGTCGCTGAGCACGTCGACCTTGCCGCTGGCTTCGTTCTGCTTCAGCACCAGCTCGCCGGCATCGTTCCAACCCGCGCGCTCGATCGAGGTCGGCTTGCCGTCCTTGCTCGGCTTCTTCTCCTGGACGATAACCCAGGGCTTGCCGTTCTTATAAGCGTAGTTCGTCGAGGTGAAACCCTTGTCACCGTAATCGACGAGCTCGATCACGAACTGGACGTCGTTGCCCTTCTTGAAGATCTGCCAGCCACGCGACTCGCCTTCCTTCAGCGCGGTGCCCTGGGTGACCTTCATGCCACCAATGTTCTTCTTCACACTGTTGAAGCCGGCCAGCTCCTTCTCACCCGGCGTGGCTTCGCCGACGAGCTGGATGTTGGCGACGTTCTTCGCGCCCTTGGTCAGGACCGGGGTCTTCAGCGGCGAGGAGTAATGGCGCTCGCCGTCCTGCAACGACACCTCGACGATGTACATGTCGTTCGGGTTGACGTCGGAGGGATTGAAATCGAGCTGGAACTGCTGCGGCAAGGTGACCGGCTGGATCGTCTTGGATGCCAGGGGCTGCGAACCTTCGGCCGAGACGTCGACAAGCTTGAGTTCAAGCTTGGCGTCCGGCGATAGCTGCGCACCGGCGTCGCGAAGCGCGACCGTTCCGGTAACGGCGTTGGCATTGGCGGGAGCGGCATTGTCGCTGCCACCGGCGGCGGCCTGCTGGCCGTTGTTGTCGGAGCCGCCACTGCAACCGGCCAAGGCCAGGGCGGTCACGGATGCGAGCGACAAGAAGATCCTGCGCATGGTCGAGCCTCGTTACGAACGGAAAATTTTGTGGGTCACGGAAGATACGCGCGCGCATGGCGCGCAAGACCTGCCGGGGGGAATCTTGGAGGATACCGGCAAAAGTGGCTCTGGAAAAGTCAAGTGACGATCTAACCACTTGTCGGCTTTTGCGACACGGTTGGCAAGCCGCCGGTCAGATTTGCCGAAAAAGCTTAAATTGCTGATTTCCGTGAGTTTTTACGAAAAACGCCACCCGAAGGTGGCGTTTCTCTTCAGCCGGTCACGCTCGTGGGGAGCGTGACCGTCGATTTACGACATCGATGGATCAGAAGTCGTAGGTGATGCCGAAACGAGCGTAGCGCGGCGTAGTCTGGTACAGCGCCGTGCGATAGTTCGGGTCGACGGCACCGATGCCACCTGCCTGCGGATACGTCGCCAGGCGCTCACGCGTATTGAGCACGTTGAAGACCGTGACGTTGAAGGCAAGCTTCTTGTCGGCCCACGTCGGGCGGTACTCAGCGCTCAGGTCGACGAGCCAGGTCCAGGGGTTGTGACCGACCTTGCCCGGGGCCGACGGCTCACCATAGCAGTAGTGGTAGTAAGAGCCGTAACCGGTCGGATCGGATTCGTCGGCGCCGTAGAGACCCAGGCACGATTTCGGTGCACCCGAGGCGACCGTCACGTTACCCGAGAGCATCCACTCATCCGCAAGCTGATACGAACCATACGCCTTGATCACGTGCTTGCGGCTGTTCGAAAGCTCGCCGCTTGCGTAGTCCATGAACTGCGGATAATCCCAGTCGACCGTGGCCGAAACGTCGTCCTGACCGATGTCGGAACGGACCTGGCCTTCCGAGTTGCCGTAGCTCTTCGAGTACAGGTAATCCAGCTTGCCGTACCACTTGCCGTCGAACGGATGCTCGAGGTACATCTCGAGGCCGTAGTAGTTGCGCTTGAGCTGCGGGAAGCCGAAGTCGGCATTGGTGACGTGCGCGGTGTAGTAGCCACCATTGAGGTTCGGCACCATGAAGTCCGAAGCACGACCCGGGTTGAACAGGTAGCTGCCCTGGATCGGACCAACGGTTGCCAGATCCACACCCTGACGCTGCAGGGCGGCCGTGATGGCATCCGAATCGCCAACGTCGTCGATCGCGTTCTTCAGCTTGCGCACGGTCGCCTTGGCGCCGTAGACCCACTTGTCGCCCAGCGTCTTGTCGAAGCCCAGGATGAACTCGTCCTGGTATTCCGACTTCAGGCTGGTCGAGGCAGCGGTCTTCGGATCGCGCGGCAGACCGTATTCGCGGTTCGCCGAGATCGGTCCACCGGTCGCCGTTTCGATCGGGGTGAGGCCCGTCGGGATGCCGTTGGCGTCGATACCCGTGTAGTTGAAATACTCGCGGGTGTACAGCGACTGGCCCGCGGAACGCAGTGCCACGCTTGCCGGCATGGCGAGGTAGTAACGGCCAGCGTTCGCGTAGATCTTCAGGCTCGAATCACCATTGACGTCCCAGGTGGCACCAAGGCGCGGCGCCCACTGCGGGCTGGTAAGACGGAGATACGGCTGGCTGACACCGTTGTAGTTGGTGAACTGGTCGTTACGCAGACCCACCTTGACCAGCCAGCGATCGTTTACCTGCCACGAATCTTCGATGTACTGCGCGCGCTGCTTCACGCGAACCGATGCACGGGCGTCATAGACGTAGCGGTCGACGTAGAAACCCTCACCGCCCGGTGCCGCAACGTAGGTGCTGCCACCAGGCGCACCAGCGATCGGCGTGTTCGGATCGTGCTGCTGGTACTCCCAGGCGTAGCCCGGACCCGACGTGCCTTGGCCGTCGTTCGTGTCGCGCACATCCTGATTGTCCATACCCGCGGTGATCGTGTGATCTCCGATGTGGTAGCTCAGGTCGACGCGGAAGTTCGTATTGGTCGACTTGTGCTGCGGATCGTAGACGCGGGTGGTCGGGTTCTCGTTGCTGATCGGGCTGCCACCGTTGAGCAACGGGTCCTGGTTGTTCGGAGTGATGATGTGCGGCATCTGCGTCTGCGGAACCTGGCTGTAGTACGTGCCATGCATCTTGCCGTACAGAACCGTCAGGGTCAGATCGTCGGTGATGTAGCTGGTGAACTTGGCGGTATACAGATCCGCGCCCGACTTGTTCAGCGGATTACCCGACGTGTCCTTGCCGATACGATCGCCACGCGTCAGGGTGCTGTAATCGAAGCCATAGACGTTGGCGTCGTAGTTCTGCTTGTTCGACGCACCCGTGACTTCGAGGATATTGCTGTCGTTGATGTTCCAGTCGAGCTTGCCGTAGAACTTCGGATTGCGGTACGTGCGATCGTAATAGTTCGGCGCGTCCTGCGAGGTGTAACGATCCTGGTTCACGCGCTCCTGCTCAGCGGCAAGGAAGATGTACAGCTTGTCCTTGATCAGCGGACCACCCACGTAGGCCGACTCGACCGTGCGCATCTGGGTGTCTTTCTTGTTGTAGTTGTAGATCTCACCGGCCGACGTCGAAGGACCGTTGATGATGTAGTGGTCGTTGCCCGGGGTCGAGCGGGTGCCGCGCGGTTCCCACAGGATCTGCGCACCGAAATGCCACTCGTTCGTGCCACGCTTGCCGACCTGGCTGATCACGCCACCGGCCGAACGACCGTAGGCGGCACCATAGCCACCGGCCAGCACTTCCTGCTGGTCGATCGCGCCGTACGGCAGGGTGATACCACCGAAGCCGCTGAGCGGATCGGTCGTGTTGAAGCCGTTGATGTAATACGCGTTCTCGGTGACCGAGCCGCCGCCGATCGAAACCAGGGCGTTACCGGTCGGACCGGAGAAGTAACCGCTGCCGGCGACCGCACCCGGTGCCAACAGCGCGATGGCTTCGGCAGTACGGGCCAGCGGCAGCTTGGCCAGCTGCTCGGACGTGATGACGGTTCGCGAGTCGACGGTCGAGACATCGACCGGCGGCAGGCTGTTCGCCGTGACGGTAACCGAGTCGAGCGACTGGGCGCTGCTGGCGGTGGCGGCGGCATTGAACGAAACGTCCGAGCCCTTGCCGACCGTCAGGTTCACGTTCTTGCGCGAATCGACGACGGCGCCATTGCGCTTGAGGTCGACCTGGTAGCTGCCAACCGGAAGGTTGTTGAACTGGTAACGGCCCGAAGCGTCGACAGGCACTTCGCGGGTGATACCCGTGGAGCCACTGATCTGGACGGTGTCGCCCGGCTGGGCGCCGGTGCCGAAGATATTACCCGTGGTGGACTGCGCGAGGACGACGCCAGTGCCGCCCAGGCTGATCGCCAGCGCAAGCGCCAACGAGGAACGACGCAGGACGGAAGCCTGCCGGATGCTGCGAGAACTCATTGCAAATCTCCCCAGATCGGCCCTAACCGGGCCTGAAATCAAGCAAAACCGACCAAGGCCGGAAAAAAGTGGCCCGTACGGTGCAATGCTCCAGGGGACTTACCAGCGCTCTACTCCTCCCAGAGTGAACGCCCCCGTTGGACCTGCTCCCGACAAGCCGTCGACTTCACCGGACCGGCCCTATCGTGGTTTACGAATGGGTCCGCCCAGAATCGTCGATGCCGAACATAGGCGTACGCCGACCACCGTGTCAACAAATTATTTACACGGGCTCGGCGGTTTTTCTAACGCTATATCCGTCGGCCTGAGGGGTGCAAATCTCAGGGAAACAGGGAATTTTGCTTACAGTTGAAACAGTTCCGCTAAAAAAGCGCCCTCGACCGGGAGGGGTGGAGGGCAATCTGGAGAGACGCTTTAACTTGCCGTGGAGGTGGTTTCCCACCCCCACGGCCTTTCTTCTTTTAGCTGCTTCTTACGGTCAGGCCCGATCAGAAGTCGTAGCTGATACCGAAGCGGGCGTAACGCGGCGTGGTCTGGTAGAGCGGAATGTCGTAGCGCGGGTTCGGCTTGGCTTCGCTGCCGTGGATCGGATAAATCTGCGTTTCCTTGCGCTGGTTCAGCAGATTGAACACGGTGACGTTGAAGGCGAGCTTCCGGTCGGCCCAATCCGGACGATATTCGACGCTACCCGTGACGATATAGGTCCACGGATTGTGACCTGCCTCACCCGGAGGCGACGGCTTGCCATCGCACCAGTGGTAGTACGAGCCGTAACCGAGGTTCGGATTCGTCTCGTCCGGGCCGTAGAAGCCAAGGCAGCTCTTCGGTGCACCCGAGGCGATACCGATGTTGCCCGAGACGAGCCATTCCGGTGCCAGCTGGTACGAGCCGTAGATCTTGAGGTTGTGCTTGCGGCTGTTCGCCAGTTCGCCGTTCGCGTACTGCATGACCTCCGCATAATCCCAGTCGACCGTCGCCGAGACGTTGTCCTGGCGGATGTCCGAACGGACCTGGCCTTCCGAGTTGCCGTAGCTCTTCGAGTAGACGTAGTCGAAGCGAACCTGGTACTTGCCGTCCCACGCATGCTCCAGGTACAGCTCGAGGCCGTAGTAGTTACGCTTGGAGTGCGGGAAACCGAAGTCCTCGTTGTTCATCTTGACGCTGTAGTAGCCGCCGTTGGTGTTCGGGATCAGGAACGTGTTGGCGCGGCCCGGGTTGAACAGGTAGCTACCCTGGATGTCGCCGATGGTGTCCGGATCGATACCCGACCGTTCCATCTTGCTCAGGATCGCGCCACTGTCGCCGACATCGTCGATCGCGTTACGCAGCTTGCGCACCGTGGCCTTCGCACCGTACGTCCACTTGTCCGTCAAGGCCGCGTCGAAGCCGAGGATGAACTCGTCCTGGTACTCCGACTTGATGTCGGTCGCGGCGGCGGTCTTCGGGTCGCGCGGAATGCCGTACTCGCTGTTGGCCGAGATCGGGCCGCCGGTGCTGCTGAAGATCGGCGTCAGGCCGGTCGGGATGCCATTGCCATCGATACCCGTGTAGTTGAAGTACTCGCGGGTGTAGAGCGAGGCACCGGCCGAACGCAGCGCGACGGTCGCGGGCAGCGCGAGGTAGTAACGACCCGCGTTGGCGTAGATCTTCAGGCTGGAATCGCCGTTGACGTCCCAGGTGGCACCCAGGCGCGGGGCCCACTGCGGAGTGGTCAGCTTCAGGTAGGGCACGCCATCCTGGTTGTAGTTGGTGAACTGGTCGTTACGCAGACCCAGCTTCACCATCCAGCGGTCGCTGACCTGCCAGGTGTCTTCGATGTACTGCGCGCGCTGCGTGGTGCGAACCGACGCCGCGGTGCGGTACACGTAACGTGCGACGTAGTAGCCACGGCCACCCGGCGGGGCGACGTAGGCGGCATCGGTCGGCGACGTGCCGATGATGGGCGTGCCGGGGGCGGTGTTCCAGTATTCCCAGGCGTAGCCCGGGCCGGTGGTGGAATCGCCGTCGTCCTTGTCGAGCACCTTCTGATTGTCGATACCGGCGACGAGCATGTGATCGCCGATGTGGTAGCTCAGGTCGACGCGGAAGTTCGTATTGGTGGACTTATGCTTCGGGTCGGCCGTGGTCGCGGAGGGATTCGCATTGGTGATGTTGCCACCAATGAGCGGATCCTGCTGGTTGGCCTGCAGGATCGACGGCAAGGACTGATCGCCACCGGACTGGGTATAGTACGTGCCCTTCATCTTGCCGTAGAGCGCGGTGAGGGTCAGGTCATCGGTGATGTAGCTGGTGAACTTGGCGGTGTACAGATCCGCGCCTGATTTGTTCACACTGGCCGTGTCCTTGCCGACGAAGTCACCCTTGGTCTTGTCCGCGTAGCTGTACTCGTAGATCGATGCGTCGTAGTTCTGCTTGTTCGATGCGCCGGTGACTTCGAGGATGTTGCTGTCAGTGATGTTCCAGTCGACCTTGCCGTAGAACTTCGGGTTACGGTACGACTGCTTGTAGACGAACGGCGCCGCCGAACTCGTCTTCTGGTCACCTTCACGACGCTCCTGTTCCGCGGCGAGGAAGACGAAGAGGGTGTCCTTGATCAGGGGACCACCGGCATACGCGGAATACGTCGTGCGCCACAGCTTGTCGCTGCGGTTGTCGTCGTACAGCTTGCCGGCGTTCGGACCGACCTTGCTGTAGAAGTTCATCGGGTTGGCCTTGGTGCCGTTCGGCTCCCACAGGGCCTGGGCACCGAAGTGCCAATCGTTCGTGCCGCGCTTACCAACCTGGCTGATCACGCCACCCGACGAACGGCCGTAGGCCGCGCCGTAACCGCCGGCGAGGATTTCCTGCTGGTCGATGGCGCCGTATGGCAAGGTGATACCACCGAAGCCGCTGAGCGGATCGGTCGTGTTGAAGCCGTTGATGTAGTACGCGTTCTCGGTCACGGCGCTGCCGGCGATCGAGACGAGGGGGTTACCGGTCGGGCCGACGAAGAACGAGCTGCCGGCGACGGCGCCCGGCGCCAGCAGCGCGATGGCTTCGGCGGTGCGCGCCAGCGGCAGCTTCGACAACTGCTCGGAGGTGATGACGGTGCGCGAGTCGACCGCGCTGACGTCGATCGAGGGCAGCGCGTTGGCCGAGACGGTCACGCCTTCCAGGCTGGAGGCCGAGGCAGCCGACGCCGGAGCGCCAAAGCCCACTTCCGTACCGGCACCCACGCGAAGGGTCACGTCGGAACGCGAATCGACGGCGGCACCGTCCTTGTTCAGCGTCACCTTGTAGTTGCCCAGCGGCAGCGAGCTGATCGAGTAGCGGCCGGCTGCATCGACGGGAACGGTGCGGGAAACGCCCGTTTCATTGGTGGCGGTCACGGTCTGGCCAGCACCTGCCGGCACCTGGCCGAAGATGGAGCCCGTGGTCGACTGGGCGAACGCGGCACCGGACACGGTACCCAGGCCAATGGCGAGGGCCAATGCGGTGCGGCGGCCCAGGATAGCGGCGCGGTTGTAACGCGAATTCATTCTGTATCTCCCCGATGAAAATTCCGCTTCGCAAGCATCTGCGAAAAGCGGCAAGCCGATCCCGGCCCGGCTAGCGCCAGGCTTCTGAGAGATCGGAGGCTGAAAAATCCCCTTTCAACAGCAGGATCCGCGAAAGGACCCCGCACCCCGAATCGCCACAATGCATGTGACGTAGGACACATATACCGACGCTGTCATGCGACCGCAATACGAAAATCTCACAGTATTTTTACAAGTCTAAGCAACTATTTACGTGGCAGGCATAACGCATCGAGCAAAATACGCCGGACACACAGGTAGTTACGTATGTGACCATTGTCACTTGCAGGACTACTGTGAATCTTGCCTAGGAATCATTCCTAGAAAAAAAGCCCTCGTCGGGGGACGAGGGCGATCTGGGGAGACGCTTTGTTATCACCTCTGGGCGGTTCCCTCCGCCCGAGGCTCTTGTTGTTGAGAAGTCTTCGCTAACCGATCAGAAGTCGTAGCGCGCCGTGAAACGAACCGTGCGCGGATCGGTGTAGTTGAGTTCGCGGTCGTAGAGCGGGCTTACCGTCGAGCGCGACGAGGCATAACGGGGGTTATACGCCGTCGGAGTCTGCTTGTTGAACACGTTCAGCACGTCGACCTGGAACGTGAGGTTCTTGTCCAGCCAGTTCGGCGTGTACGCGGCATTGAGGTTGACGATATAGGTCCAGGGCGTGTTGCCGTGCGAACCGCGAGGCGAACGCTCGTAACCCGCCGTGCCGGGAAGACCGCACCAGTAATAGAACGCACCGTTGTAAAGGCCGGCATCAGCGGTCGGGTAGAAGCTCGTGCAATTCTTCGGACGGCCCGATGCGATGTTCAGGTTGGCGCCGAAACGCCAATCGTCGTTGAGCTGGTAGTAACCGAAGGCCTTGATCTGATGCGTGCGGTTGTTCGGCAGTTTTCCGTTGGCACCGACCATCAGCTGGGGCAGATCCCAGTCCTGAGTGACCGACACGTCGGCCTGGCCACCGTTGCCGGTATCAAGGTCGGAGGCCAACTGGCCTTCCGTGTTGCCATAGCTACGCGACCAGGTGTAGTCGATGCGGCCGTACCACTTGTCGGCGAACGGATGCTCGACGTACAGGTCGACAGCGTAGTACTTGCGCTTCAGGTCCGGCAGTTGCAGGGCATCCTTCGAGTAATGCACCGTGACGAACGAACCGTCGTCCTGCTGCTGCAGGAAGGTGTTGCCGGTGCCCGGATTGAACAGGAAGCAGGCGCCACCCAGTGCGGGAGTGCAGGTGTCATCGATCGCGCTGCGCAGCTGACGCCAGGTCAGCTTGGCGCCCCAGTTGAAGGTAGGCGTGATGGCCTGGTCGAGACCGGCGATGTACTCGTCCTGGTAATGCGACTTCAGGCCCTTGGCGGCGACGGTGCGTGGGTCTGGAGCGATGCCACACTCGAGGTTCGCGGACACGGCGTTGCTGCCGCCGCAGGTGTAGCCCGAGGCCTGGTTGACAGGCACGGAGACAAGCCCGGTCGGTGCGCCGGTTACCGGATCGGTCCCGGTATAAGTGAAGTACTCAGCCGTACCGAGCGATCCGGAAGCGGCGCGAACCGCGACGTTATTCGGCATGGCCAGGTGGTAACGACCGGCATTGGCGTAGACCTTCAACGTGGAATCGCCCATGACATCCCACGACACGCCGAGGCGCGGCGCGAGCTGGTGACGCTGCTTGGCGTAGACCTCGTTGTTCCCGTTGTAGTTCTTGAATTGTTCGTTACGCAGGCCGGCATAGATCATCCAGCGATCGGTGAGCTGCCAATGGTCATCGATGTACTGCGATTCCTGCACCGTCTTCACCTTCGCCGAGGTGGTGGTGTAGGTACGGGTCACATAGTAACCCTGCGTACCGAGACCGCCGGCGGCACTCGGGGCGCCTACACCGTGGCCTGCGTCGATGGCCTGGTTGGGATTGTTCTGCTGGTTATAGGTCCAGCTGTACCCGCCAGGCAACGATGTACCGGTGAACGACTTGGCTTCCTGGCGATCCGCGCCGAAGCGGATGTCATGGTCGCCAAGACGGTACTCGAGATCGAGGCGCCAGCCGTTGGTCTCGTCGTTGGCTCCCGGTACGCGAACCGCCGTGGAGGTTGTCTGGCAGCTGCCGTAGTTGATGCCAGGTGCACGGGAATTGGCGCTGGCGATGCTGATCAGCGGGCAGTCCGCGTTATAGCCGAAGGGCGTCTGCACGTGATCGATGCGCTGCTGCCCATACAACGCCGACACGGTGAAATTGTCGGTGATGTAGCCGGTGTACTTTCCGACGTAGAGGTCGCCGCCATCCTTCGTGTAGGTACCACCGTTCTGCACGTTGCCGTGCGTCTTCGTGGCATAGCTGAAACCATACGTACTCGAGGTGTATTCGGTCTTGTCCGAGGCACCGGTCAGCTCGATGTGGTGGTCATCGGTAATGTTCCAGTCGACCTTCGCCAGCCAGCGGGGAATCTTGTACTGGTAGTCGTTCCAACCGTTACGGCCCACGGTTGCCGAGGTGACCGCGCCCGCACCGGTGCTCGCCGCGATACCGGAGCCTTCGCGGCGATTGATTTCAGCGTCGAGGTAGAAGAACAGCTTGTCCTTGATCAACGGGCCGCTGGCATAGGCGCCAATGGTGGACCGCCAATACTCGTTCTTCTTGTAGTACTGGTAGATCGTCCCGTCCGTGGCCGGATAGAAGCCCGTGTTGGGATAGTTCGAGTTACGCGGCGAGGCGCGAGTGCCCGACGGCTCCCAAATGGTGTAGACGCCGCCGTGCCAATCATTCGTACCGCGCTTGGTCACGATGTTGATGACACCGCCGGTCGAACGGCCGAACTCCGCGCCGTAACCACCGGTGAGCACCTGCTGTTGGTCGATCGCATCGAACGGCAGCTGTGTGAGGCCGATCGAGGTCAACGGATTGGTGACCGCATAGCCATTGATGAAGTACGCGTTCTCGGATGACGCGGAGCCACCGAAGCTGGGCACCGGATTACCGAGGGCATCCTTGTAACTGGAGTTGCCGATGACGCCGGGCGCCAGCAATGCGGCGGCGAGCACATCGCGCGTGATCGGAAGTTTGTTGAGCTGCTCCGCGGTAAGTACGGTACGCGTATCGACCGACGAGACGTCGATGGTCGGCATGGCCGTGGCGGACACCGAAACACCTTCGAGCGTGCTGGCCTCGGCGGCCGACGCGGTCGAGCCAAACGATACGTCCGAGCCGCCCGAGATCGTCACGGTGACGTTGTCGCGCGTGCTGACGACGGCGCCGTTGTTCTCGAGGGTGACCTTGTAGGTGCCGGGCGGCAGCGAACTGAAGCGGTAACGGCCGCTGGAGTCCACCGGCACGGTGCGCGAGAAGCCGGTTTCGGCGCTGGACACCGTGATGGCGGTACCTTGCTGCGGACTGACGGTGCCGAAGATCGAACCCGTCACGTTGGACTGGGCCAGCACGGCACCGGAGACGGTGCATAGGCCGATGGCGGCGGCCAATGCGGTCCGGCGCCCGAACAGGGCCGCCCGGTAATTGCGTACATTCATTGAAATGCTTCTCCCCTGGAAAGTCGCAAATCGCATCTTCTTGCGATTCATGGCAAGCCGATCCCGTCCCGGCGGAGACCAGGTTTCGCGTCGATCGGCAGTGTGTTTCCCCTGCTGCGGCCCGTGTTTTCAGGCACCTGCCGCATCCCCTCGCATCGCGGTACGCCCGATGCCTTTTCACGTATACGTAAACCGTTGCGCTGCCGCAACACCTCGTTTCACGCAAAAATTACATGCCGGGACAGCCTTTCACGATCCAATCAGACAAGCGACGCAAAAACTTGCGCCCGGTCCGCCACTTACAGGGATCGCCACCGTGACCTTTGGCCTATATGCGATTTTCGCCTAGGAATCATTCCTAGAGAAAACGGGCAATTACTTACAGCCATCGACCAGCTCGCCGCAGGACTTCCCCATCGAGGCAGCGAGAAAATACGGAAACTTCCGGCATGAAAGGCTTTCGAAGGCTAGTCGCTGTACACCAACCATCAGGTTCGCGCGTTGGTTGCGCGTAATCGCCGGGGGGCGGCCTTCTGAATCACGAGGTTTCAATCGCATGAACGACAATTCACGGGGATCCATCCTGGCAGACGCCGCCCACGTGGGACTGGAAATCGGGCGTGTCGACACCGCGGTGCCGACGTCCTCGTTTGCCACCCGCGTGCGCGCGGTCATCAAGATGTGCGGCAGCGTCAGTGAGATCGCCCGCCGCTGCGGCTTCTCCGAGGGCGTCGTGCGCAGTTGGCGTGACGGCAACACCGACCCTTCCCGGGGCCGGTGCGTGACGATGGCCAAGACCCTGGGCCTGTCGCTGGTCTGGCTCGCCGCCGGCGAGGGCCCGATGATGCTCGATGGCTCGGGCGACGACGCCGTGGCACGCACCGAGTCCTCGGAATCCACGCGTGGCCGCGACGGCCGCGAGATATCGGCCACCGCTCCGGGCATGCTGGACCCGTCGCGCCTCGCCGCGGCGATGAAGCTGCTGCAATCGGACATCGAGATGGCCGGCAGCCGCTTCTCGCCCGTGCGCCACGCCGACCTGGTAGCCGAGATGTATTCGATCCTCAGCCGTTCCGGCGAGCAGGACTACGCGGACCGGATGGTCGCCTTCAGGCGCACGGTGGTGTCTCGCATCCACGACGACAAGGGCGTCGCGGTAGCCTGATGCCGCGCCAACGCGTTGGCGCGCGAGTTACCGCGCGCCACACGTCACGGCCGTTAGATCACAGCCGTGAAATGTCGGCGATCGCTCCGAAACTGGCTTTCAACTGCGCCAGGAGCGCCAGGCGATTGCTGCGCACGGCCGGGTTCTCCGCGTTGACCAACACGTCGTCGAAGAAGCGGTCCACGGGCGCTTGCAGCGCGGACAGCCGCGCCAGCGTGCCGGTGTAGTCGCCACCGGCCAGCAACGTCCGGGTATCCGCGCGAGCGGCATCCAGCGCCGCGTGCAGCTCACGCTCCGCATCCAGCTCGAAATGCGCCGGATCGACCGTGCCCGGGATCGGCGCGGCGTTGGCTTCCTCGGCCTGCTTGCGCAGGATATTGGCCACGCGCTTGTTCGCCGCAGCCAGGCTGGCCGCCTCGTCGCGGCGGGCGAACTCGGCCACGGCGCGCAGGCGGCGGTCGAAATCGGGCAGCGTCGCCGGCGTTACGGCCAGGACGGCTTCGAACTGGTCGGCCGAATACCCCTGGTCGGCATAGTAGCCGCGCAGGCGATCGAGCACGAAGGCGTGGACCTCGTCACCGAGTTCGCGGCGGCGGGCGCCGATGTCGACGGTCGGGGCCTTGCCGTCCTTGCCGGGCTTCACGCCGGCGACCAGGGCGGCTTCCGGAACCAGTTCGAACGCCTCCGTCAGGGTGGCGCGCAGGTCGATGTCCAGGCCGCCCTCGATCAGGGTGCGCGCCAGGCCGAGCGCGGCGCGGCGCAGGGCGAACGGGTCCTTGTTGCCGCTGGGTTTCATGCCGACGGCGAAGATGCCCGCGAGGGTGTCCAGGCGTTCCGCCACGGCCAGCACCTGGCCGACCTTGCCGGCGGCGATGGCATCGCCACCGAAACGCGGCTGATAGAAGCTGTCGAGCGCATCGGCCACCTCGGTCGCGACACCCTGGCGCGTGGCGTAGTAACGGCCCATCACGCCCTGCAACTCGGGGAATTCGCCGACCATCCGCGTGAGCAGGTCGCATTTCGCGAGCGCGGCGGCATGGGTGGCCTGGCCGGCATCGACGCCGACCCGGTTGGCGATGATGCGCGCCAGTTCGGCGACCCGCACGGTCTTGTCCCACAGGCTGCCCAGCGACTGCTGATAGGTAACGTTCTTCAGACCTTCCTGGTAATCGGCCAGCGGTGTCTTGAGATCTTCGTCCCAGAAGAACTTCGCGTCGGCGAAGCGCGGGCGGATCACTCGCTCGTAGCCTTTGCGGATCTCCGCAGGATCGCGGCTTTCGATGTTGGCCACGCCGATGAAGTGTTCCGTCAGCCTGCCCTCGGCATCGAACACCGGGACGAACTTCTGATTGGTCTCCATGGTGGTGACCAGCGCCTCGGGCGGCACGTCCAGGAACTCGCGCTCGAACGTGCAGGCGATGGCGACCGGCCACTCGGTGAGGTTGGCGATCTCGTCGAGCAACCCTTCGGAGAGACGCGGGATACCGCCGGTGGCGACGCGGGCGACCTCATCGCGTATCCGCTGGCGACGCGCGGCGGGATCGGCGATGACGTGCGCATGGCGCAACGCGTCGAGCCAGCTGTCGGCGTCCGCCACGTGCACCGGCTTGGGATGGTGGAAGCGATGACCGCTGCTGAGGCGGCCGCTCGTCAGGCCGAGGATCTCGCCGTCGACGATATCCGCGCCATGCAGCATCAGCAGCGTATGCACCGGGCGTACGAAGCTGTCCTCGCGATTGCCCCAGCGCATGGCCTTGGGGATCGGCAGCGCCTTGAGCGCCTCGGTCACGATCTCGGGCAACAGCGCCGCCGTGGGCTGTCCGGACTTCACGGCGCGGAAGACGAACCACGCCCCCTTGTCGGTTTCGAGCTTCTCCAGCGCGGAAACCTCGACGCCACAGGATTGCGCGAAGCCGACCAGCGCCTTGCTGGGCTCGCCATCGGCGCCAAGGCTGGCGGCCACGGCGGGACCGCGGCGTTCCACGTTCTGCTCGGGCTGGGCCACGGCGACGTCCGCGATGTGCACGGCGAGACGGCGCGGCGATGCGTAGGTTTTTGCCGAAGCATAGTCGGCCGCGACGCCACGCTTCTCCAGACCTTCGACGACACCGCGTGCGAAGGCGCCGGCAAGGTCATCGAGCGCCTTCGGCGGCAGTTCCTCGGTTCCCAGCTCGATGACGAGGGGCAGTCGCTTATCGGCCATGGGCGGCCTCCTTGTCGTTCTTCAGGCCCGGGAAGCCGAGCTTCTCGCGCTGGGCCACGTAGGCCTCGGCCACGCTGCGTGCCAGCGTGCGCACGCGCAGGATGTAGCGCTGGCGTTCGGTCACGCTGATGGCGCGCCGGGCGTCGAGCAGGTTGAAGGCGTGGCTGGCCTTGCAGACCTGCTCGTACGCGGGCAACGGCAGGCCCGCGGCGATGAGCTTGCCGGCCTCGCCCTCGCATACGTCGAACCAGTGCAGCAGTTCGGCCACGTTGGCGTATTCGAAATTGTAGGTGCTCTGCTCCACTTCGTTCTGGTGGAACACGTCACCGTAGGTCACCACGCCGTGGGGGGCATGCGTCCACACGATGTCGTAGATACTGTCGACGTTCTGCAGGTACATCACCAGGCGCTCGAGGCCATAGGTGATCTCGCCCGTCACGGGCCGGCATTCCAGGCCGCCGGCCTGCTGGAAGTAGGTGAACTGGGTCACCTCCATGCCGTTCAGCCAGACTTCCCAGCCGAGCCCCCAGGCACCCAGGGTGGGCGATTCCCAGTTGTCCTCGACGAAGCGCAGGTCGTGTACCAGCGGATCGATGCCCAGCGCCTTCAGCGAGCCGATGTAACGTTCGAGGATGTCGTCCGGGTTCGGCTTGAGCACCACCTGGTACTGGTAGTAGTGCTGCAGGCGGTTCGGGTTATCGCCGTAGCGGCCATCCGTCGGGCGGCGGCAGGGCTGGACATAGGCGGCGGCCCAGGGCTCGGGTCCGAGCGCGCGGAGGAAGGTGGCCGGGTGGAACGTACCCGCACCGACCTCGGTGTCGAGCGGCTGGACCAGCACGCAGCCCTGGTCCGCCCAATAGCGGTTCAGGGTCTGGATCACGTCTTGGAAGGTGGGCGCGGACATGGTTCCCGAGTCCTTGAGAAAGCGGGCTAGTATAGCGGCGTAGGATTCACACAGGGTCGGACGCAATGGCAGTCAATCCGCATCCCGGCGCGCTGCTCGGCCGCCGAGGCCGGCTGGAACTGGACGAGGTGCTCGCCTCGCTCGTCGTCGACGGGTACCTCACCGGCGAGGACGCCAAGCGTGTCCGCATGAGCTCGCGCAGCGGCAAGTCGGCCATCGAGTTGCACCCCCTCGTGCTGGTCGCCAACAGCAAGCTGGAAAACCGCCGGGAGACGGGGCGTCCACTCAGCCTGGAAACCCTGATGGAATGGCTGGCCGGCAAGGCCGACCTGCCCTACCTCAAGATCGACCCGATGAAGGTCAACGTGGCCCAGGTCACCCAGGTGGTGAGCAGCGCCTACGCGCAGCGCCATCGCATCCTGCCCGTGGCCGCGTCGTCCGGGGAGGTCACCTTCGCCACGGCCGAGCCCTTCGACATGGCCTGGGCGAACGACCTGGCCCACATGCTCCGCCGCGATGTCCGCCGCGTGGTGTCGAATCCGATCGACATCAACCGTTACCTGCTCGAGTTCTACGGCGTGCAGCGGTCGATCCAGCTCGCCCAGGACGCCAAGGGGGGCAGCGAACCCAACAAGATCATCAACTTCGAACAGCTGGTCGAACTCGGCAAGTCCGGCGAGGTCGGTGCGGACGATCGCCACGTCGTGCACATCGTCGACTGGCTGCTGCAATACGCCTTCGAACAACGCGCATCGGACATCCACCTCGAGCCGCGACGCGACGCCGGGCAGATGCGCTTCCGTATCGACGGCGTGATGCAGAAGGTGTTCGAGCTACCGCCGCCAGTGATGACCGCCGTGACGGCGCGCGTGAAGATCCTCGCGCGCATGGACGTGGCGGAAAAGCGCCGTCCGCAGGATGGCCGCATCAAGACACGGTCGGCGGGGGGCCGCGAAGTGGAATTGCGCATATCCACCATGCCGACCGCCTTCGGCGAGAAGGTGGTGATGCGTATCTTCGATCCCGACCTGGTGATGAAGGATTTCGCGCAGCTGGGCTTTTCGGCCGAGGAAGATCGCATCTGGCGAGGCATGGTCGAGCGTCCGCACGGCATCGTGCTGGTGACCGGCCCCACCGGCTCGGGCAAGACCACGACGCTCTATTCGACGTTGAAGCACCTTGCGCGACCGGAACTCAATGTCTGCACGGTCGAAGACCCCATCGAAATGGTCTCGCCCGAACTCAACCAGATGCAGGTGCAGCCCGGGATCGAGCTGGATTTCGCCGCTGGCGTGCGGACGCTCCTGCGCCAGGACCCGGACATCATCATGATCGGTGAGATCCGCGACCTGGAAACCGCGCAGATGGCGGTGCAGGCCTCGCTCACCGGCCACCTGGTCCTGTCGACCCTGCATACCAACGATTCGCCCAGCGCGGTGACCCGCCTGCTCGACCTGGGCGTGCCGCACTACCTCATCCAGTCCACGTTGACGGGTGTCGTCGCCCAACGATTGGTGCGCACGCTTTGCCCGCACTGCAAGACCGCGGGCATGCAGGATCCCGACGCATGGGGCGTACTCACCCACGGCTGGGATATTCCCGTGCCGGAACGCGTATTCGAACCGGTCGGGTGCCTGGAATGCCGCAAGACGGGCTTCCTCGGCCGCACCGGCGTCTACGAGATGATGCCTGTCTCCGCGAGGCTTCGTTCGATCATTTCGTCCGAACTCGACCTCGGCAAGTTCGGCGGCGCGGCCCTGCGCGAAGGCATGAAACCACTGCGCATCTCGGCGGCCATGCAGGTGGCCGCCGGACTCACTACCGTACGGGAAGTACTCAATGTGCTCCCGCCCACCGATATCGACGACAGCATCCAACCATGAAGCCCGTTCTCATCGTTCGTACCGGGCGTGCGCCCGAGGCCATCAGCGCTCGTCATGGCGATTTTCCACGCTGGTTCCGGCTTGGCTTGCGTCTTCGCGACGCGCACGTCCGCGTGATCGACGTCGAGCAGGGCGATCGCCTGCCCGATCCCGATGACTGCGCGGGCGCCGTGATCACCGGTTCCGCGTCGATGGTGACGGAGAAGCTGCCCTGGAGCGAACGCACGGCGGCATGGATCCGCAACGCCATGGACGTCGACCTGCCGATGCTGGGCGTGTGCTACGGGCACCAGCTGATGTCGCATGCGCTGGGGGGCCGGGTGGATTACCTGCCCGGCGGCCGCGAAATGGGCACGCTGCGCATCATGACGCAGGGCGATGCCGTGAAGGACGCCCTCGGTGCTGGCCTGCCGCAGGAGTTCCATGCCCATGCCACGCACGAGCAGAGCGTCATGGAATTGCCCCATGGCGCGGTATCGCTGGCGCGGTCCGACCGTGATCCGCACCACCTCGTCCGCTACGGCAAGCACGCGATCAGCACGCAGTTCCATCCGGAGTTCTCCGCCGAGGTGATGCGCGCCTATATCCGGCGCAAGCACGACGTGCTGCGTGAAGAAGGCCACGCTCCCGATGCATTGCTTGCCGCGGTCGTCCCTACACCCGATGCGACGATGCTGCTGCGCAACTTCGTACGCGAGCACCTACTCGCCTCGCGCAAGATGTCAGCCGCGTAAACGGCGGGCGATGGCGCCACGCGAGAACAGCGCGAACACGATGCCGAAGAGGAAGCCGCCGATGTGGGTCCACCAGACGACGGCACCGTAGCTGGCGCCCGCGTAGCTGAAAAGCAGCTGCACGAGGGCCCAGATGCCGATCAACACGAAGGCAGGCACGCGGACGAACTCGAGGTACAGGCCGAGCGGTAGGACCAGGCCGAGTTTCGCGCGTGGGAACAATGTGACATAGGCGCCCACCACCGCGGATACCGCGCCGCTGCAACCGATGATCGCCACGCGCACGCCGGTGAGCGAAATCGCACCGATAAGATTCGCCACCACGCCACCCAGCAGGAACAGCAGCAGGAACCGCGGCGATCCGAGGCTCCGTTCGGCGGGCAGGCTGAAGATCACGAGGAAGAGCAGGTTGCTCAGCAGGTGCAACCAGCCGCCGTGGATGAACATGGCCGTGAACAGGCGCAGTAGCGCGGGATCGCTCACCTGCTCCCACAAGGGCAAGCCGGTGCCGAACAGGTGCGCGGGCACCGTGCCCCAATGCAGCATGATCGAGATGCGCTCGGTGCGGCCGCTCAGGGCCAGCGCGACGAAACTCACCACGCATACGATGACGACGAGCATCGTCGCCCAGCACAAGCGGGACCGCCGCCGGGTATCGACCTGAACGAACATGCTCAAGGCACGCCGCGGGCGAGGTGCGGCCCGTCGGCTTCCAGCGAAGACAGTGCGAACATGGTTTCCGGCCCCACCACGCCGTCGGCGGCGATGCCAAAGCGCTGTTGCAAGGCGAGCACGCGGGCTTCCACCGTGCGGTCGAAGGTGGCCGGCGCCGTGGCATTGCCGCCGGCCGTAGGATCGGGTGGCAAGCGGCTGAGCAACCAGGCCATCCCGTCACCGCTGGCACCACGGGCGAGCTTGGGCGGCATCGCCGGGTCGATGCGGAACACGGCGTAGAAACGCCCGTCCCAGATTTTCTCGAAGGCTTCCCGCGTCAGTTCGACGTACTTGCCACCGAGGTACAGGCGCACGGCATCGTCTCCCGCACCGACCAGCAGGACTTGCTGCTTCGCGTCGGCCTCGTCCAGTTCGAGGACGATGGGGCGGTCGAAACGTCGCAACTGGTCAAGGGAGCCACGACCGCTGACGCAGGCGAACCCGGGGAAGATGACGGCATCGCAATTGATCGCGTTGGCGACGGAGGTTTCCTTCGATGTCACCTGCCAACGGGCGAGAAGCTCGCCCCAGACACGCACCTTGCCCACATCCGGGGTCGGCAGCGCATCGCGGAACCTGGCCAGCGCCTGCTCCGGCGTGACGGTCACCAGGTTCTTGGGCCGCGAGGGACTGTGGCCGGTGAGGAACCAGGTGGCCATTCCGCCGACGAACAGGATGGCCAGCATCGCCCCGATCGCGAGGATCGGCTTGCGATAGCGCCGCAGCCAATAGCGCGCGTGCTGCGGCAAGGCCTCGCGCACCACGAAGCCCAGGGCGCGCTCGCCGATGGACTGTTCGCCACGTTCAGCCGCCCTTTCCAGCGCCCGGTGGGCGAGCGTGTTCAGGCGCCGTGGATTGCCTTTGCCATCGTCACGCAGGCTGCGCAGGCCGAGGCGGCTGAAAGGCATGCGCGAGGTTCCCGCCACGTGCAGCCGATGCCGGACATATCGCTCGCTTTCTTCGGCGTTGAGCGGGACGAGAGGAAGCCTGCTGCGAATATGCCCCGTCAGCTCGGGAACACTGGCTCCGGCGAAGCGCTCGCGAAGTGATGGTTCCCCGACAAGGACGATGTGAAATGGCGCCGCCGCCTTCTCGCACGCGTTGAACAGACGCGCGACGATCGCCAGGTCGCCGTCGCTGAGCTCCTCCGCGTCGTCGAGGATGAGCAGGAAGCGATGGCTGACGTGGTGCGCGAGCCGTCCGAGGCCTGCGGCCAAACCGTCGACGAGATGTTCTTCGGTATTGGCTTCGGCGCTCAGCGGCAACGGCAGGCCGAAGCCGGCGTAGAGGGAGCGGAGCCAGGCAACGGTTTCCAGGGCATAGTCGCCGGCACCGTGGCGCACCGCGCGCACGCCATGGTTCGGCGCATCCGCCTCGATGAGCATGCATAGCAGCGTCTTGCCGATACCCGGCTCGCCTGTCACCAGACTGACGCTGGAGGTGCTGGAGCCAAGCTCGTATTCGACATGCGCGAGGATCTCCCGCTCGCGCGTGAACAAGCACGCAAACCGGAGGTCCGGTGCATCGCCGAACGGAGGCTCACGCAGCCCGAAAGTCTGTAGATACATGGGCCTAATGTAGCCGATCGGCCGTGATGGGTGGCATGACCCGATGGCCTCGGGAGCTGGTGAGCGACCTGTCTCTTATACACATCT
>NZ_JBPGXU010000010.1:0-72807 GCF_056755675.1 Luteibacter sp. KNZ12-1A
GCTCCCACATGAACCCCGTGAGGGAATCGCTGTTGAGGGGGCTCCTCGTGAACCTCGCAATCCATGGCCGCGGGGCTCCATGTGGGAGCCGCTTCAGCGGCGATAACGGGAAACGAAGAAGGCCCGGGTTTCCCCGGGCCTTCCCACTTCCAGCAAACGTCTCGACAGATGAGCGCGTCGCTTAGAACGCCACGCTCGTCTTCAGGCCCAGCACGAATGCGTCGTCGTTCTGCTTGCTGCCGCCCGGATCCTTGATGTACTGAAGGTTCGGGCGGATCGCGATCGAGGGAATCGGCGACCAGCTGTAGAACACTTCGGCCACCTTCTCGTAGCCGTCGTTGACGATGCCTTCCTGGCCCGGATGCGTCGCGTTGAACAGGCGCTGGTTCTTCGCGGCGTAACCGTTGGCGTGCGAACCACCGAGCGCCGCGCCGACGAAGTCGTTCGGGCGATCGAAGATGCCCTTGTACTCCACGCCGAGCGCGATCTGGTTGTTCGTCGCCGAGGTGGCATGATCGGCCGACGTGACATTCAGGAACACGGTGGCGCCCTTGCCACCGGCTTCACCGGTCACCTGCTGCTGGAACGTGATCCACGCACCCTTGCGCGAATCGTGCTGCAACGGATCGCCGCCGGCGATCGCCAACGGCTGGCGATCTTCGTTCAGGTACAGGTCGTCGCCTTTGGAAGTGTTGTACCAGACGCCCGCGCGGTACGAACCCGGCAGGCCGTTCACCATCGGCTTCCAACCGAACTCCAGCGGAATGAGCGCGCCGGTGGTGCCGCTCGGGAAGTTCGGCTTCAAGCCGTTGTGGCGCTGGTACGAATCGTCGACGTACTTCGGATTCATCTGGTACGCGGCGATCTGCACGAAGGTGTCCTTCGTGGTGTCCAGCTTCAGCACCGTGGCCCACTGGCTGGTCGGCCAGTTGACCCAGTAGTCGCCCACGATGTTACCCGGCTGCGCACCGCAGAACGTCAGGTTCTGGAAGTCGCACGAGAACTGGTTGATGTCCTCGCCGACCGGCAGGCGGCCGATCTTCCAGGTCAGGCGGTCGTTGAAGAATTTCTGCTCCAGCGAGAACACCGTCAGGTGCCAGGTCTGACCGCGTCCGTACACTTCCTGGATCAGCTGGTTGTTGCCGATGTTCGCGTCGGCACCGATGTTGCGGCCGTTACGATCGGTGATGACGATCTTGAACGTGGCTCCGGTCCAGCCCCACAGCTTCTGCAGGTCGAACGCGCTGCCGAACTTCCACTGGTCGGTATAGCGGGTGATGTTGCGATCGCCGCCGGAATAGTTGTGCGCGGCTTCGAAACCGTAACCGAAGTCGAACGAGATGCCCTTGTCTTCGAGACGCGTGCGTTCACCGCCCCAATCGCCGAACAGGTATTTGCTGCTCGCCATGGGGCTGGGGTCGGACCTCATCGAATCATCTTGCGCGTGTGCCGCGGTGGCGCCGAACGCGAGGCACGCGAGCACCAGTCCGGCAAGGGGACGCTTTTTGAATTGATTGCGCATGTACCCTTCTCCCTGAATAAAAATTATGCTTTTTCGTACTTGGCTTTTGATTATCTAAGTTGCAACGCACAATGTTCCCCATGCGTTCAACCGCCGCATCATAGTGTTTTTGTCGTACTAATGGGTGGGCATCGCAAATTCGGCGCCAGCGCTTTCATCGTGGTTCAGCCAACGCTGTGTAACGGCCTTCTGTCTTGTGTAAAAGCGCACGGATTCCGGGCCGTGGGCGTGGTGGTCTCCCATCAGGCTCTTCTTCCATCCACCGAAACTATGGAAGGCCATCGGTACCGGAATGGGAACGTTGATGCCGATCATCCCTACCTGGACACGGTGCGCGAACTCCCGAGCCACTTGTCCGTCACGCGTGAAGATCGCGGTACCGTTGCCGAATTCGTGTTCATCCACGAGCTTCAACGCGCTGGCGAAATCGGGAACGCGTACCACGCACAGCACGGGCCCGAATATCTCTTCCTTGTAGATGCGCATGGACGGCGTCACGCGATCGAACAACGTGCCGCCGACGAAGAAGCCCTGCTCGCAGCCGGCGACCTGGTAGCCGCGCCCGTCGACGACGAGCTCGGCACCCGATGCCACGCCATCGTCGATATAGCCGGTGATGCGGTCGCGATGAACGCCGGTGACGACGGGGCCCATCTCCACCTTTTCGTCCATGCCATTGCCGATGCGCAGCGCCCTCACGCGCGGCGCGAGCTTCGCGACCAGCGCGTCGGCCGTCGCTTCGCCGACGGCGACGGCGACCGAGATCGCCATGCAGCGTTCGCCCGCCGCGCCATAGCCGGCGCCCATCAAGGCATCGGCGGTCTTGTCCAGGTCGGCGTCGGGCATGACGATCATATGGTTCTTCGCGCCACCCAATGCTTGTACGCGCTTGCCCTTCGCGCAACCGCGCGCATAGATGTATTCCGCGATCGGGGTGGAGCCGACGAAGCTTACCGCGCGAACGAGATCGTGATCCAGCAGCGCGTCCACCGCGGTCTTGTCGCCATGAACCACGTTGAACACGCCGTCGGGCAAGCCGGCTTCCTTGAGCAGCTTCGCCAGTTCGACGGCAAGCGACGGATCGCGTTCGGACGGCTTGAGTACGAAGGTGTTTCCGCAGGCCACCGCCATGGGGAACATCCACATCGGGACCATCGCGGGAAAGTTGAATGGCGTAATGCCGGCGCAGACACCGAGGGCCTGGCGCATCGTCCACGCATCGATGCCATTGGCGATCTGCTCGGTGTATTCACCCTTGAGCAACTCGGGTATGCCGCACGCGTACTCCACCACCTCGAGGCCGCGCACGAGTTCGCCCTTGGCATCGGAGAGCACCTTGCCATGCTCGGCGACGATCACGCGGGCGAGCCGGTCCATGTCGCGCTCGATCATCTCCTTGAAGCGGAACATGACGCGGGCGCGCTTGAGCGGCGGTGTCTGCGACCACGCGGGGAAGGCGGCATGCGCGGCGCGCACGGCGGCGTCGACATCGGCGACGGAAGCGAGATCCACCTCGGCGGCGGGAACGCCGCGTGCCGGATCGTAGACGGGCGCGGAGCCCGCGGGCGTACCAGCGTAGGGTTTGCCGGCGATGAAGTGGCCGATGCGGGGAAGGGCGTTGCTGGAAGGCTGGGCGGACATGTCTTGGTTACTCCGATCGCGGCGCGTCAACGCGCGATCATCCATTCGTGGGCGGGATCGTTGCGAAAATGCCATTCACGGCGGGGGCCGGCCATCACGTTGAGGTAGTAGCCCCGGTAGCCGTGTGGCATCACCACGGGGTGATAGCCGCGCGGCACCATGACCACGTCGTGGTCGCCCACGGCCATCGACTCGTCGATGTCGCGGGTGTCGGTGTAGACGCGCTGGAAGGCGAATCCCTGTGGCGGGTCGATGCGGTGGTAGTAGGTTTCCTCGAGCACGCTTTCTTCCGGCAGCGCGTCGGTGTCGTGCTTGTGTGGCGGATAGCTCGACGAGTGACCGGCGGGCGTGAGCACCTCGACGACCAGCAGCGATTCGGCGGGTTCGGTTTCCGGCAGGATGTCGCACACGTACCGCGTGTTCGATCCGCTGCCGCGCACCGAGCGCTTCATCGATTCCGGTGCGAGCAGCCGTGCTTCCAGTCGTCCCGAGGCGGGTGCCGAGGCGATGGCTAGTTCGGCGTCGGTCCTCGCGGTGACGCTGAATACCGACGATGGAGGGGCGTACACGGCATGTGGCGAGCGATCCTCGAAGACGCTCGCACGGCCGCCGAGGCTTTCCCATGCGTGCGTTCCGACACGGACGTCGACAGTCCCGGTCAGCACGACAAGGCATCCTTCGCGATCGGATGGCAGCGCGATCTCCGTGTGTTGCCCCGCGGGGAGCCGGCGCGCCTCGAAGCCGACATGTTTCCAGTGTGCGGTCTGTGGCGTCACCTTGACGATGGCTTCGCCCGTGGGCATGGCTTTGACGAGCAGGCTCATGCGACCTCCTTCACCGGTTCCCGGTCGAGCAACCCACGCAGGGTGTCGTAACCCTTCTTCGCGAAGGCATGGCTGGGAGCCACCGCCGGGTCCTGTTCGGCCTCGACGACCAGCCATCCCTTGTAGCCATGCGCCTTCAGCCTGCCCACGATCGCGGCGAAGTCGATCACGCCGTCACCGGGAACGGTGAACGCGCCGTTGAGCACGGATTCGAGGAAGGTCCATTGGCGGTTGCGTGCGAGGCGAACGATGCCGGGACGTACGTCCTTGCAATGGACATGGCAGATGCGGGCGATATGCCGATCCAGCACGGCCAGCGGGTCGCCGCCGCCGAAGTAGGTGTGGCCGCTGTCGAACAACAGCCCGACGTCCTCTCCCGTATGCGCCATGAGCTGGTCGATATCGTCGGGCGACTCGACATAGGCACCCATGTGATGGTGATAAGCCAGGCGGACGCCTTGCGACAGGGTGAAGCGGGCGAATTCCGTCACCTTCTCGCCATAGCGTTTCCAATCGTCTTCGCCACGGAAGCGTGGACGCTTGTACAACGGCACTGGCTCGCCCTGGATGGCATGGGCCACTTCGCCATACACCATGACCTTGCAACCGTTCTCGGCCAGCAGGCGAAGATGCCTGGCGACGGCGGCCGTTTCTTCTTTCGCGGAGCGTTCGCCCAGCCGGCCCGAATACCAGCCCGAGACGACATCGAGACCGTAGCCCGCCATCAACTCCCGCAGTGCCGCCGGTTCTTTCGGAAACTTGTTGCCGAGTTCGAAGCCCTCGTAGCCGATGGCCTTGCCTTCCGTGAGGGCGGTGGACAACGGTATCTCCCCGCCCAGCGATGGCAGGTCGTCGTTGCTCCAGGAGATCGGATTGATGCCGATGCGGATGGGATCGTTCTTCATGCTGGCGTGATCCTGGCCTTGCGGCCCACGATGGCGGTCTCGTAGCCCGCGCGCGCTTCGCGCACGGCGTCCCGCGTGGAAACTTCCGGCACCGCCACGTCCCACCACACGCCTCCCTCGTCGGTCGTGCGTGTGTGGTCGGTGTCGATGCTGATGAGGTAGGTGCGGTCGGCGGCGCGTGCGCGCTCCATGGCGGCCTCGAGCCCGGCGATGCCGGGCACGTGCTCGGCGATCGCGCCCAGACTGCGGGCGTGGGCCGCGAAGTCGATGCCGGGCGCGCCGTGGCGGCCCTGCACGCAGTCCTCGAACATGTTGTTGAACGGTGCGCTGCCGGTCGCTTGCTGCAGCCGGTTGATGCAACCGTAACCGCGATTGTCCAGCAGCACGATGATGAGCTTCGCGTCGAGCATCACGGAGGTCGCGATCTCCGAGTTCATCATGAGGTAGCTGCCGTCGCCCACCATCACGATGACCTCGCGGTCGGGGTGGGCCAGCTTCACGCCCAGGCCACCGGCGATCTCGTAGCCCATGCACGAATAGCCGTATTCCATGTGGTAGCCGCCGGGCGTTTCGGTACGCCAGAGCTTTTCCAGTTCGGCGGGCAGGGTGCCGGCGGCGCAGACCACGATGTCGTCCATGGCGGAGCGCGACGACGAACGCTGCACGGCGCCGATCACTTCGCCGTCGTATGGCAGGCGTCCGGCCGGCGGCTCACGCTGGCCGGTGATGCGCGAGACGATGTCCACCCATTCCCTGGCCGCCTCGCGGGCGCGCGTCGTCCAGGCCTCCGGTGCCGCCCAGTCCTCGAGCCCGAAGCTGATGTCGTCGAGAACCTGTGCCGCATCGCCGATCGCCTCCAGCCCGTTGCCCTTGAGTGCGTCGAAGCTGTTCACGTTCACCGAAAGAATCGGCACGTGGCGGAACAGGGCGTTCGAGCCCGTGGTGAAATCCTGCAGCCGCGTTCCCACGGCGATGATCAGGTCCGCCTCGCGGAGCAAGGCGTTCGCGGCGGTCGATCCGCTGACCCCGGCCGGACCGAGGTGCAACGGGTGGTTCCACGGCAAGGCGCCCTTGCCCGCCTGCGTCTCGCAGACAGGGACGCCATGCTTGTCCGCGAAGTTGAGCAGCGCCGGCGTGGCCTTGGCGTAGAGGGCGCCACCGCCGGCAATGATCACCGGGCGCTCGGCGACCTCGATCGCGTCGAGCGCGGCCATCAGCTCGTCGTCGGTGGGTTGCGGGGCGCGGAAGACGATCTCGCGCGGCTCGAAGAACGACAACGGATAGTCATAAGCTTCCGCTTGCACGTCCTGGGGCAGGGCGAGCGTGACCGGTCCGCACAGCGCGGGATCGGTCAACACGCGGATGGCGCGGGGGAGGGCGGTCAGCAATTGCTCCGGCCGGACGATGCGATCGAAGTAACGCGACACGGGCCGGAAGCAGTCGTTGACCGAGACCGTGCCGTCGGAGAAGTCCTCCAGCTGTTGCAACACGGGATCGGGCTCGCGCGAGACGAAGATATCGCCGGGCAACAGGAGCACGGGCAGGCGGTTCACATGGGCCAGCGCGGCGGCCGTGACGAGATTGGTCGCGCCCGGGCCGATCGACGTGGTGACGGCCATCATGCGCCGGCGCATGTTCACCTTGGCGTAGGCGATCGCGGCATGCGCCATCGCCTGCTCGTTGTGCGCGCGAAGCGTCGGCAATTCCCCGCGCACGCCATACAGCGCTTCGCCCATGCCGGCCACGTTGCCGTGGCCGAAAATGGCGAACACGCCGCTGAACAGCGGCACGGAGTCCTCCTGGTCGGCATCGCGCCCGCGCAGCGCCGAGAGGTAACGGACCAGCGCCTGCGCGCAGGTGAGGCGGATCGTCTCGCTCATGCGGCGGCGCCTTCCTTCAACGTTTCGGGACTGCGCCGGCCGTCGCGCCACAGGGCGATCATGCGTTCGAAGGCGGCGCGGGCCTGGGCGACGAGGGCGGCATCGTCGATGCTTCCGGCGAGCCATGCCTTGGCCGGCTCGGCGAAGATCGTGCGGCCCACGGCGAAGCCCCGGCAGGTGGCGCTGTCGGCGGCGTCGGCGAAGCCGGCCGCCAGGGTTTCGGCCGGCGCGTTGAGCCCGAGCAGGAGCACGCCCCGGCAATGCGGATCGCGCTCGTGGATCAGTGCATCGATCGCGGGCCACGCTTCGCGGCGCGGCGGGCAGAGCTTCCACCATTCCGGCTTGATGCCCAGGTTGTAGATACGCTTCAGCGAACGCAGCACGAGTTCGTCGCGTTCCGCCTGGCCCTTGCAACCCGGCGGGATCACTTCCAGGAGCAACTCATGACCACTGATCTTCGCCGCGTCGTACAGCGAGCGAAGCTGGGTTTCCTGCTCCACGCGGTCCATGGGATTCGCATCCGGATCGAACGCGACCAGGCACTTGATGACGTGCTCGCGCGGCCAGGCGACCAGCTGGCTGCCGATGGAGCGGCCGCGTTCCAGTTCCAGCGGATTCGAACCGGAGACCTCGACAGGCCGGCCGATCCACCAACCACGGCCCGTCGCGGCATTGAGTGCGTCCTGTCCGTAGCGGTCGTCTGCCAGCAGGCCGACGTGGCCCTGGAGTTTTCCGGCCCGTTCCGTGGCGGCGACGGCTTCCACCAGCAATTCCTTGAGGCGCGGTATGCGCGCCTCGTCGCCACCGACCTGCCTGGCCAGTTCGAAGAACGGCACGCGATGGTCGAAGGCGAACACGTAGAGTTCGTCCCACGCTTTTCGAGGCACGGCCGCGCGATGAAGGTGGGACAGTTCGGCGTCGAGGTCCGGCCGGCGGATGCCGCCTTCGCGTTGGAGGAAGGCGTCGAGTTCCGCGCGTCCGGGCATGGCCGGCGCGCAACCGTGGCGGGACACCACGATCGCGCCGCAGGCGTTGGCGAAGGCACAGGAACGCTCGATCGATTCGTCGCGCAGCCAGCCGGCGAGGAAGCCGGAGAGGAAGGCGTCGCCGGCACCGAGCACGTTGAGCACCTCCACGCGGCTGCCGCGATAGGTGGGCGCATCGTCGATCACCGAAGGGATCGCGCCTTCGATCACGCTGCAACCCAGCGGCCCACGCTTGACCACGAGGGTGGCCGCGCTGATGCCGCGCACGGCACGCAACGCGGCGAGCAGGTCTTCGCTGCCACCGGCGATGTGGAATTCCTCCTCCGTGCCTACGATCACGTCGAAGCCGGGGAGGATGGCTTGCAGGTGGCTGGTGACATGGTCGGCGGCGACGAATCGCGTTTCGCCTTCACCCCGCCCGGTGAGGCCCCAGAGCACGGGGCGATAGTCGATATCGAGCACGGTGCGCACGTCGTGCTTGCGGGCCAGTTCGATGGCGCGCGTGCTCGCGGCGTGGACGCCGGGTTCGGAGAAATGCGTTCCCGTGATGGCGAGGGCGCGGCACGAGGCGATGAAGGTCTCGTCGATATCCCCGGCGGTCAACGCCATGTCCGCGCAGTTCTCGCGGTAGAACAACAGGGGGAACGTCTCGCGATCCTTGATGCCGAGGATCGCCAGCGCGGTCAGGCGATCGGGGTCGATCCGGACCTGGCTCACGTCGCAGCCTTCCGCATCGAGCGTCTCGGTCAGGAAGCGGCCCATGTGGTCGTCGCCCACGCGCGAGAGCATGGCCGAGCGCAAGCCCAGCCTCGCGGTGCCGAAGGCCACGTTGGCCGACGAGCCGCCAAGGTACTTGGCGAAGCTGGTCACGTCCTCCAGGCGGGCGCCGATCTGCTGGGCGTAGAGATCCACCGCGAGCCTGCCGAGGCAGGCGACGTCGATGGGGCGGGAGGAGGAGCGGGGAAGGGGACTACGCATAGGGGTTCCGTGTTCAGGCCGCGCGGCCTTCCAGTTCATCGACCAGGCTCTGGATCTCGGTGCCGCCGGCCATCATGTCGAGCACTTCTTCCTTCGTGATGTCGCTCTTGGCGAAGGTACCCATGGATTGGCCGCGGTTGAGCAGCGTGAAGCTGTCCGCGATGGGATAGGCGTGGTGCACGTTATGGGTGATGAAGATCACCGAGATGCCACGCTCGCGCGCGTTGTGGATCAGCTTGAGGACGTTGCAGGACTGCTTCACGCCGAGTGCGGCGGTGGGCTCGTCCAGGATCAGCACCTTCGCGCCGAAGTGGATCGCGCGGGCGATCGCCAGGCATTGCCGTTCGCCGCCGGACATCGTGCCCACCGGCTGGCTCGCGTCGCGGACGCGGATGCCCATCTCGGCGAGCTTGTCGCGGGCGGTCTCGTTGGCGTAGTTCATGTCGATGACCGGGATGACGCCGAACATCTTGCGGCGTGGTTCGCGGCCGGCGAAGAAGTTGCGCGCCACGCTCATCAGCGGGACCAGGGCGAGATCCTGGTAAACCGTCGCGATGCCACGGTCCAGCGCTTCGCGGGGCGAGTTGAAGCGGACTTCCTCGCCGTCGACGCGGTATGCGCCGGAGCTGGGCTGGTGCACGCCGGCCAGGGTCTTGATCAGGGTGGACTTGCCCGCGCCGTTGTCGCCGAGCAGGCAGTGCACCTCGCCACGCTTCAGGCGCAGCGTGACACCCTGGAGGGCGATCACGGTACCGAAATACTTGCTGACGTTGTCGAGCTCGAGGATGTAATCGTCGGCCATGGTGGCGCTCCTCACTTCGTCGCCGCGGCGCGGCTGCGGATGTAGTGGTTGAACAGCACCGCCAGCAGCAACATGCCGCCCAGGAACACGCGGTACCAATCGGAATCGATATTGGTGTACGAGATGCCGATCTGCACGACGCCGAAGATCAGCGCGCCGAAGCAGGCGCCGATCACCGAGCCGAAGCCGCCGGTGAGCAGCGTGCCGCCGATGACCACGGCGATGATCGCCTCGAATTCCTTTTGCAGGCCGCGATCGGCCGCGGCGGAGCCGACGTCGGCCACCTGGAGCACGCCGAACAGGCAGGCACAGAACGCGGTGAGGACGAACAGCGAGATCTTCACGCGGCGCACGGGTACGCCGACGTTCTTCGCGGCGTTCGCATCGCCACCGACCGTATAGATCCAGTTGCCGAAGCGCGTACGGGCGAGCACGAAGCCGGCGGCGATCGCCATCACGATCCACCAGACCAGCACCTTGGGCAGGCCCGCCACGACCGGATCGCCACTGGGCAGCTTCTCGATCAGGTTCATTCCGGCGAGCGCGCTGAACAGCCAGTGCAGGGTGGTGCCCTGGAACAGGGCGGAGACGACGGGGTCGTCGGTGAACTTGTCGCCGATGCCGCTGACGATCGTGCTGTTGGCGAAGCCGGTGGAAAGGACCAGGGTCAGGCCACGCAGGATGAACATGAAGGCCAGCGTGACGATGAACGACGGCAACTTCGTGCGAACCACGAGGTAGCCGTTCAACGCGCCGAGCGCCATGGAGCCGGCGAAGGCAAAAATCACCGACGCCCACAGCGGCCAACCCAGGTACATGGGCGGGATGGCCACCATGACGCCGGCGAATCCGATCATCGAACCCATCGACAGGTCGAATTCGCCGGCGATCATCAGCAGGCAGGCACCGACGGCGATGATGCCGAGGTAGCCCGCCACCTGCGCCCAGTTGATCACGCCATCGAGCGCGAACATGCCCGAGCCGCCGGCGAAGATGCCGAAGAAGACGAAGACGAGCACGGTGCCCGCGATGGACCCGAGTTCGGGCCGGTCGAGGAGGATGCGCCACGGGGATATCTTCCGTACGCGTTCGTCCGTGGATGCCGCTTCTTCCGGCGCTTTCGCGCGGTTGCTATGGATCATGTTCGTGACGCTCTCGTTGATGGCGCTCATGGACTTCTGCTCCTGCCGGTCAGCGGTACTGGCCGGCGTACTTCTCTACGGTGGCGACGTTGTCCTTGGTGACGAAGGCGGGTCCCGAACTGACGCCGGTGGCGGTGTAGACGGGCTTCAGGTCGTACTGTTTCAGGCGCGCCTGGAACTTCGGGTTGGCCTTCAGCGCGGCGATGATCTTGGCCGGGTCCTTGGTGTTCTGGTCGTGCGCGATCACCAGGGCGGCGATGCCCATGTAGCCTTGCAGGTAGGGCTGCTGGTCGATGGCGTACTGGATCGTGCCGGACTTGATGCCGTTGATGATCGCGGGCGAAAGATCGAACGTGCCGAAGTTGATCTTGCCGGCCAGGTGCATGTCCTGGACCACCTTGATCGCCGGCTCGGCCGCATTGGGGCCCAGCGCGAGGATGGCCTGCGTCTTGGGGTTGCTGCGCAGGTAGGCGCTGAGCTTGCTGGCGACCACGGTCGGGTCCATGCCCGTGTCGATCATCGAGGTCTTGCGCCAGTCCTTCAGTCCGATGGCATCGGCGAAGCCCTGGCAGCGCTCGAACGAGGCGTTGTTGGTGGCGTAGTGGTTCACGCAGACGAAGCTGGTGACGCCGGCGGCCTTGGCTCGCTCGCCGGCGGCCTTGCCCGCGTCGTATTCACCCTGGCCCACATGCATGATCGCGCCGAGCTTCTTGCTCTCGTCGGGCGTGCCGGAGTTGATCGTGACGATGGGGATGCCCTTGGCGGCGACCTTCGCGGCCGGGGCCTTCAGCACCGCGTAGCTGGCGATGTCGAAGGACACGCCCTTGTAGTTGCGGGCGGCCGCCGATTCGAGCTGGCGCGCCATTTCACTCAGGTCGCCGTTGCCGGACCCGCGATAGTCGACGTCGACACCGAAATCCTCGCCCGCCTGCTTGATCGAGTTCTTGATGGTGTTCCACCAGGAATCGGAGTCGGCGGCGTGGGTAACGAGAACGTAACGATCGCCGGGAGCCGCCTGCGAGGCGGGGGCGGCAAGGCCAAGACCGAGGGCTAGGGCTGCCGCCAACGAGGCGTGGAACAGTTTGGATCGCATAGTGCCTCCACAGGTGACCGGCTTTGCGGTCGGATGGATGGATATCGAAGTGCGATGCGGCCTCGCGGCCGCTGTTTTGCCGAAAGCGGGTCGAGCATGGACCCCCTGTTCCACGGTTGCAATTTGCATTGCAGCAAAAAAATAAATGGAAAATATGTTCCATCGCGTGCTTCAATGCGGCCGGTCCCCGATGGAGCCGTCCATGGCCAAACGCAGCGAAGCCGATGCACTCATGCAGCGCATCGCGGAGGAATTCGAAGCCCTGCCACGCCAGCTGCAGGGGGTCGCCCGTTACCTTGAGGAACATCGCAGTTCGATCATGGTCCAGCGCGTCGGCGAGATCGCCGAAGGCTGTGGCGTGCACGCTTCCGCGGTGGTTCGTTTCGCGCAGCGCTTCGGTTATTCCGGTTTTTCGGAAATGCAGGCGGTGTTCCGCGATGCGTGGACGGCGCAATCCGCGCCCTCGCGCAGCTACCAGCAGCGCATCCGCAGCGTCATCAAGGGCCGTGCCGGCGGCATGCCGGCCGTGGAGATCGCGTCGCGTTTCATCGACGCCAGCCGGGCCGGGCTCGACGAACTCGCCGAGGAGCTGGACGAGACCCGGTTCCAGAAGGCGGTGGACATGCTCGCCGCGGCGGAAAACATCTACGTGATCGGCGTGCGCCGTTCGTTCGCCATCGCGACCTACATCGCCTATGCGTTGCAGCACACGCAGAAGCGCGTGCACCTGGTCAGTGGCCTCGGCGGCATGTTCCGCGAGCAGCTGCGCAGCATCGGCAAGGGCGACGCGCTGATCGCCATCAGCTTTCCCCCGTTCGGCAAGGAAACCCTTTACGCCATGCGGGTGGCCCAGCAACACCGGGCGGGCGTGCTCGGCATCACCGAGAGCGATCTCGGACCGCTGGCGCGGCATTCGGACGTGCTGCTCAAGGTGAAAGAGGGAAGCGCGTTCGCATTCCGCGGCCTCACCAGCACCATGTGCCTGTGCCAGGCGCTGTTCGTCGCGCTGGCCTACAAACTCGAACTCACTGTCGAAGAAACGATTCCCCGAGGAGAATACGATGATTGAAGTTGCCGTTTTCGGTGCCGGTCGCATCGGCAAGATCCACGCGGGCAATGTCGCCCGCCATCCGGAGGCGCGACTGCGCTACGTGGTCGACGTGCATGCACCCTCGGCGCAGGAACTTGCGGACAAGCACGGCGCGAAGGTCGCCGGTGTCGACGAGGCATTGAACGATCCCGCCGTGGGCGCCGTGGTGATCGGGTCGAGCACCGACACCCATGCCGACCTCATCCATCGTGCGGCCGCCGCCGGCAAGGCGATCTTCTGCGAGAAGCCGGTGGACCTCGATGTCGAACGCGCACGTTCGTGCCAGGCCGCCGTGGAAAAGGCCGGCGTCGTCTGCATGATCGCTTTCCAGCGCCGCTTCGACCCCACCTTCTCGTCACTGAAGAAGCGCCTCGACGATGGCGAGGTGGGTACGCCGGAGTTGCTGATCGTCACCAGCCGCGATCCGGGCGCGCCGCCGGTCAGCTACATCAAGAGCTCGGGCGGCATCTTCAAGGACATGCTCATCCACGATTTCGATATTTTCCGCTGGATCCTCGCCGACGAAGCCGTCAGCGTGCACGCCACCGGGAGCTGCCTGACCGATCCGGCGATCCAGGAGGCCGGCGACATCGATACCACCGCCGTCACCATTCGTACCAAGAGCGGCAGGCTCTGTCAGATCAATACATCGCGCCGTGCGGCCTATGGCTATGACCAGCGTTTCGAGGTGCTTGGCAGCAAGGGCATGCTGCAGGCGGGTAACGTCTCGCCGACCCAGGTCGTGTCGCATACGTCGAAGAACATCGCCCATGACCTTCCGGAGCACTTCTTCCTGGAGCGCTACCGCGAAGCGTATGCCGCCGAGATCGCCCATTTCTTCGACGCCCTGGCCGGTGGCACGCCCGTGCGCACGACCATCGCCGATGGCATCAAGGCATTGGAACTGGCCGAGGCCGCCGCGCGTTCGTGGCGCGAAGGCAAGGCCGTCGAGGTGAGCATCTGACCATGAGCAAGCTTCGTATCGGCCTGGCCGGCCTGGGGCGGCTCGGCCAGCGCTACGCCGAAAATCTCGCCCGCGCCGTCCCGCGCGCCGAGCTCGCCGCCGTGTGCAGCCCCGTCGAGGCCGAACGCGAATGGGCGCGTGGCAGCCTCGGTATCGAGACGATCCATCACTCGTACGAGGAGATGCTCGCCGATCCGTCCCTGGACGCGGTATTCCTCGTCACGCCGACTTCGTTGCATGCGGCGCAGATCGAGCAGGCACTGGACGCCGGCAAGCACGTGTTCTGCGAGAAGCCGCTATCGCTCGACCTGGAAGACTGCCGTCGCGCCGCCGCGCACGCCGCGAACGCGGGCAAGCGAGCCATGGTCGGCTTCGTCCGCCGCTTCGACGAGAGCTATCGCCACGCCTTCATGCATATCGAGGGCGGCGGCATTGGCCGGCCGTTCCTGGTCTACTCGCAGACGACGGATCTCGCCGACCCGAGCGGCGCGTTCCTGAAGTTCGCGCCGACCAGCGGTGGCATCTTCCTCGACTGCAGTGTGCACGACATCGACCTCGCCCGCTGGCTGCTCGGCCGGCCGAAGGCGATCAAGGTCTACTCCACGGGCACGGTGGCGATGTATCCGCCGCTTGAAGCCATGGGCGACGTCGACAACGGAATCGCCATCGTCGAGTTCGAAGGCGGTCGCATGGCCATGTTCTACGCCTCGCGCACGCAGGCGCATGGGCACGATACGCACACCGACGTCACCGGCACAGCCGGCAGGGTGAGCATCGGGCGCAACCCGCGCGCCGACCGCGTGGAGATCGCCGATGCGAACGGCGTGCGCAATTCGGTCGTTCCCTCGTTCTACGAGCGATTCGCGCCGGCGTTCGTGACCCAGGCGAAGCACTTCGTCGACGCGGTGCTCGACGACGCGCCGTTCGAACTGACCATGGACGACGCGGTGGAGGCGACACGCATCGCCGTCGCGTTGCGCGAATCGCTGCAAAGCGGCCAACCCGTGGAACTGGGCTGATCCTGCCCTGGTGGGAAGCCGACCTGCGGCAGATGGCCTCGACCCGGTAGGAACCGACTTGCTAAGGATGGCCTCGACCAGGTGGGAACCGACTTGCTAAGGATGGCCTCGACTTGGTGGGAGCCGACTTTGTCGGCGATCCCGCGGCAGCGGGCCAGTGTCGGCAAGCACCCATCGCCGACAGGGTCGGCTCCCACCAGGCTGCGGCTTCTCCAGGCCGCGGTTTCTCCTTTCAAATGGCCGCATGGCGAGTCATGACGCACTGCAACAACGGCGCGCTATAATCCTCGGGCCATGTCTCTGCCTTCCCTCGTCCCCCATCGCGGACGGCGTTTCGCCGTCACGGCCCGGATTCTTTCCGCGGTCGTTTTTTCCTTCGTCTGCTACCTCTGCATCGGCATTCCGCTCGCCGTCCTGCCTGGATTCGCGCATCTCGACCTGGGTTATTCGACGATCGTCGCCGGGCTGGCGGTCAGCGCGCAGTATCTTGCGACGCTGCTGAGCCGCCCGCACGCGGGGCGCATGGCCGATGCGATGGGACCGAAGCGGACCGTGGTCGCCGGCCTCATCGTCCTGGCCATCTCCGGGCTGTTCCTCGCACTGGCGGCGCTGGTGCCGAAGATACCCGTGCTTTCGCTGACGCTGATCCTTCTCAGCCGCCTCGGCCTCGGATTCGCCGAAAGCTGGGTGAGTACCGGGTCGATCACCTGGGGTATCGGCGGCATCGGTGGCGAGCACACCGCACGGGTGATTTCCTGGAACGGCATCGCCACCTACGGCGGTATCGCGCTGGGCGCCCCCCTGGGCGTGACCTTGGCGCGAGACCATGGCTTCATCTCGCTGGGCATCCTGACCTTCGCGCTGGGCCTCGTCGCCCTGCCGCTGGCGCTGGCGAAGGCCCGCGTGGCGCCGAGCCATGGCGAGCGCCTGCCGTTCAAGAGCGTGCTATCGCGTGTCATGCCCTATGGCGCGGGCCTGGCGTTGGCGTCCATAGGTTTCGGTTCGCTCTCGACCTTCGTGGCCCTTTACTACGCCAGCCGCGGCTGGGCCGATGCCGCGCTGTCTCTGTCGATCTTCGGTGGTTGCTTCATCGGCATCCGGCTGGTCTTCGGCAACGCCATCGACCGCTTCGGCGGCTACCGCGTGGCGATCGCTTCGCTGTTCGTCGAATGCCTCGGCCTGCTCCTGCTCTGGCAGGGGACGACGCCGCACGCCGCCCTTGCCGGGGCCGCACTCACGGGCGCGGGTTTCGCCCTGGTGTTTCCGGCGCTCGGCGTCGAGGCCGTCGGCCGGGTCAGCACGCACAATCGCGGCGCCGCCCTGGGTGCCTATTCGGTGTTCCTCGATGTGGCGCTGGGCCTGACCGGTCCGATCGGCGGCTGGGTCGCAGGCCTTTACGATTACCCCGCGATCTTCCTGCTGGCGGGATTCGCCGCGCTGGCGGCGATGCTCCTGGCCACCTCCCTCTACCTGCGTTTCGGCCGCGATAGAAACGTACGCGATAACCAGGCGGACGCGCGGGCATAATGCGCTTCCGGTTCCCCTAGAGTTCTTCGCATGCCATACGATCGCAGTTGGACGGGCTTCGGCATCGTCGGTGCCCTGGAAACGGGCGCCATCGCGCTGGTCGTCGGCATCGTCGTCTTCGGGTTGCTGCATGCCTTCGGCAAGGGCAATGGCTGGAGCGACGGTAAACAGCTTGCCATCGCCTACGTGTTCGCCGTGGTACTGGGCGCCGGACAGGACGTGTGGGACCTCTTCTACTTCAACATGGCGCCGCTGCAATCGCTCACCTTGTTGAAGCTGAAACTCGCCGCCGTGCACGACCCCGATGCCATCGGGCTGCGCGTCTTCTTCGAGTTCGTCGGCGCCCTGGTGGGGGTATGCATCGGCTGGCTGGTATTCGCCGGCGGGCTGAAGAAGCTGTCCGCCAGCATGCGCAGTTCCTGATAACACCAATGTGAGGATCACCTTGGCGTGAGCCGGCCTTGGTGATTCCCTTATCGGGTGTGGCTGAACATCCAGGCCCACAGGTCCGGCGTCGCATAGGCCTTTTCCCATGAGCCGTGGTTCACGCCGGGGAATTCGCTGTACTTCACCTCCGCCCCACGCTTGACCAGAGCCGCGTTCATCTTGCGCGACTGCTCGGTGGGCACGACGTTGTCGTCGCCGCCGTGGAAGATCCACACCGGCAGCTTGCCGATCTTCTCCGCCACCCAGGTGAAGGGATCGTCGCCCTTCGGTGCCCCGTGCACATGGAGCGCCCGCTCGTCGCTCAACGCGCTGACGCCGCCGCAGATGATGGCCGCCGCGGCGAACGTGTCGGGATGATCCACGGCAAGTTGCCAGGAACCGTAACCGCCCATGGAGAGGCCGGTGAGATAGAGACGCTTACGGTCGCCATGAAACTCCTTCACACTTTTCTCGAGCGCGGCCATCGCCATGTCGGCATCGGCCGGATCGGTCCATTCCGTGTCGTCTGGCGCCTGGGGAATCACCACCACCGCCGGGAAATCCATGTGCTGCTTCAGCCAGGGCGGCAGGCCTTGCGACATCTGCTTCTGATTGTCGTCGCCCCGCTCGCCGCTGCCGTGGAGGAACAGCACCACGGCCGGATGCTCCTTGATGTCCGCAGGCACGAATACCTGGTAGCGATAGGTCTTGCCATGGACATCGACGGAGCGCTCGACGAAACGTGCGGGGGCGGCGAAACCCGCCGTGCTGGCGATGGCGGCGGTGAGGAAGGCGAGGGTGCGAAGCATCGTGGCGGTTTCCTGGGGACAGGTAGCCGAGTCAAGCGGAGTAACGGGCGTATCGCAAGGCTCGGGGGTGCCCCGGTGGGAGCCGACCTGCCGGACCCTGGTGGGAGCCTACCCTGGTGGGAGCCGACCCTGTCGGCGATGGGTGCTTGCCGCAGCCTGGCCCGCTGCCGCGGGATCGCCGACAAGATCGGCTCCCACCAGGGTAGGCGCCAACAGGGCTTTTTCCGGGAATGCGGGAAGAGAACTACAGGATGGGATCGAACAGGCGGGCGACATGCAGCGCCACGCGGCGGAAGTACGACAAGCGCCGGTAGTCGTTCTGATTCACTTCCTCGCTGTTGGCGAAGTCCATTGCCAGCATGGCCTCCACCTCGGTGGCGAAAGCCTCGTCCACGTTCAGTGCGGCGATCTCGAAGTTCAGCCGGAAGCTGCGGTTGTCCAGGTTCATGCTGCCGACCACCGCGGTGTCGTCATCGATGAGCATCACCTTCTGGTGCACGAAGCCCGGCTGGTAACGGAACATGCGAACGCCCGCCAGGGTCGCCTCGTGCGCATAGAGCGTGGAGGCCATGAAGACCGTGCGATGGTCGGGCCGGCAAGGAATGAGGATGCGCACGTCCACGCCACGGAAGACGGCCAGGCGCAATGCGCCGAACACGGCCTGGTCGGGCACGAAATACGGCGTGGTGATCCATACGCGTTTTCTTGCGGCATGGATGGCCTGCGTGAAGAACAGCGAGCAACTCTCCTGGCGGTCGGCCGGGCCGGTGGCGACGATGAGGCTCGCCGCGCGGCCGCATCGCTCCGGTGGCGGCGACGATGGCGGACGTTCGCCGGTGACCCAGTACCAGTCCTCGGCGAACACGCGTTGCAGGTCGGCCACCGCGGGACCCTCGATCTCCATGTGCGTGTCGCGCCAGGGAGATAGCGGTGGCTTCGCGCCGAGGTATTCGTCGCCCGCATTGAGGCCGCCGACGAAGCCACGGACGCCGTCCACGACGAGTACCTTGCGGTGATTGCGAAAATTCAGCTGGAAACGGTTCCGCCAGCGCCGCGTGGCGAAGCGGTGCACGTGCACGCCGCCGGCGCGCAAGCGTTCCACGTAGCTGTCGGGAAGCGCATGGCTGCCGATGCTGTCGTACAGCACGCATACCTCCACGCCCGCGGCCGCACGCTCCAGCAGCGCGTCGCTCAGCCGGCGGCCCAGTACGTCGTCATGGATGATGAAGAACTGCAGGAGCACGTAACGCTCCGCTCGGGCGATGGCGGCGAACATGGCGGCGAAGGTCGCCTCGCCGTCGACATGCAGGAATAGCGCGTTGCCACCGTGCATGGAGGTATTCAGCATCTTTCCGATGGCGTCGTACCGGATGTCGTGGATAGGCGCGGCTTGCGGCAGCACGCCGGGCCGCGCGGGATGCGCGGCTTCCTCGTGGAGCATGAAGAAGCGTGCCTGGCGCTGCCGGTGCAGGTCCACGTAGCCGCCGAAGTGGCTCGCGCCCAGGAACAGGTATGGCACCAGGGTGACGTAGGGCAGGAGCACCAGTCCGAGCACCCAGGCGAACGCGCCTTGCGCCGTCCGGGTGTGCATCACCGCGTGCATGGCGGCGAACACGCCGGCGACGTGCAGGCAGAGCGCCGCAATGGCGACCAGGGTGGCGATCATGCGCGGGCGGTCTCCACTCTCAAGTTTTCGGCAACAGTGTTTGGCGCCAGGAGGAGTATTTGCATAGGGGCCGGGGCGGGAGAATGCACGTTATCGCTTTCCATCGAGCCTATCCTATGAATCGTCCTTCGTCCCGTCTGCCCTTGCTGGCCCTGGCCGTGGCGGCCTTCGCGATCGGAACCACCGAGTTCGTCATCATGGGCCTGCTGCCTGAGGTGGCCGCCGATCTCCGGGTAAGCATCCCCTCGGCCGGCATGCTCGTTTCGGGCTATGCCCTGGGCGTGGCGGTGGGCGCGCCCCTGCTCGCGGCGCTGACCGCCAAGCTGGAGCGCAAGCGTGCGCTGCTCCTGCTGATGGGCCTGTTCATCCTCGGCAACCTGTTGTGCGCCATCGCGCCGAATTACGACGTGCTGATGGTGGCACGCGTGGTGGCGGCGTTCTGCCATGGATCGTTCTTCGGCATCGGCGCCATCGTGGCCGCACATCTCGTGCCGGCCAACCAGCGCGCGCGTGCGATATCCCTCATGTTCGCCGGACTCACCCTGGCCAACGTGTTGGGCGTGCCGTTCGGTACCTTCCTCGGCCAATGGGCTGGTTGGCGGGCGACCTTCTGGGCGGTGACCGGATTGGGCGTGGCCGCGTCGCTGGCTGTCGCGCGGTTCGTGCCGGCCTTGCCCCACCTGAAGGCGCCGCACATGGGCCGGGAACTGCGCGTGCTGCGTGAGCCGCAGGTGCTGCTTGCGCTGGGCATGACCGTGCTGGGCTTCGGTGGCGTATTCACGGTCTTCACCTACATCGCACCGATCCTGCAGGAGCAGTCGCACATCGATCCGCACTGGACCGGTGCCGTGCTGGTGCTGTTCGGCCTCGGCACCACGATCGGCAACATCCTGGGTGGGCGGCTTGCGGACTGGAAGCTGATGCCGTCGCTGATGGGCATCCTGGTGCTGCTGACCTCGCTGCTGGTGATCTTCGCCTGGACGATGCATTCGGCCGTGGCGGCGGTCGTCACCGTCTTCGTCTGGGGCATCGCGGCCTTCGCCACCGTGGCGCCGTTGCAATCGCGCGTGGTGCACGTGGCGGGCGACGCGCCCAACCTCGCCTCGACGCTCAACATCGCCGCGTTCAATCTCGGCAATGCGGGCGGTGCATGGCTGGGCGGTGCCGTGCTGGCCGCGGGCTACGCCATGCCGGTGGTGAGCCTGGCCGGCGCCGCGGTCACGGTGGCGGGCTTGCTGGCCACGATGGCCAGCGTCGCGCTCGAACGGCGCGCCGTATCCCTCGCCGCGGGGTGCGCCTGACCTCCCGCCGTTATCGGGAGGCGACGCGCTCCATCTTCTCGGCCAGCAGCATGTTGGCCAGGCTCTGGGCCTGCTTGCGGATCTCGGGAATCGCCGTGGATTCCCAGAGGGCGCCACGCAGAAGGCTGCCGATCGCGAAGAGGTTCGGGCGCGGCTTGCCGTCGCCGTCGAGCAGGTGGCCGTCGGGCAGGGCGGAGAAGCCGAGTCCGAGCGGATCGGGGGTGACCAGGCCATCGAGCACCAACTGGCGCACCAGGTGGTGTTCGGTGCGCTGCGTGTCGGTGTTGAGTCCCACCGTCTGGATGACGATGTCGTAGGAGTCGGTGGAATCGCCCCCACCCGGCAATCCATGCACCACCGCGAGCGAGCCATCGTCCGACAGCTGCACGGAGCGCATGCGCCCGCGGCCACGGGTGAAACGGCCCTCCGCCTCAAGCTTGGCGATGGTGGCGGCGACCTGGGGCGGCATGCGATGGCGTGCGCGCTCCCATGCCCAGCGGGCATGACGAAGGAAACGCGCCCGCTCGGCCCGCGGCAGGTCGTGCCATAGCGATTGCGTATGCGGGCGCATGCCGTCGATCACGGTGCGCCAGTCTTCGGCGCTGGCGGTCGTCTCGCGCAGGCGGCGCAGCCAGACGCGGATGTTGACGTCGTCGCGCATCGACTCGATCAGTTCTCCGCCATCGTCGTTGGGGGCGGAAGCGGCGGCGAGGTGCGGCTCAGGCAGCTTGCCGTGGCGTGACAGCGCGTCGAAATGCGCGTTCGGCCAGCGAGCGGACAGCTCCAGCAGGACGTCGACGGCGGTAAGGCCCAGACCGATGACCAGGACGCGCAAGGGGCGATCGTCGCTCCCGGCGGAAACCAGGAACGGCCAGGGGTCGGTGATATAGCGCCCGCTCGCGATCGCGGCGTCTTCCACGCCCGGCAACGGGCGCGGCGGGAGCGAACCGATGGCCAGCACGGCCGCCTCGGCCTGCGTCTCTCCATCCCCATAGCCGATGGTGACGCCGTGAGCCGAGGGCACCACGGATTCCGCGGCGAACGGCAACACGTTCACGTCGTGGCCGAACGAACCCGCGTTCTTCACGGCGTCCTCGACGCGCGACTGCAGGAAATCGCCGTACATCCGGCGCGGCAGGAAGTCCGAGCCCTTCACCGAAGGGTCCAGGGCCTGGGCGTACTCCAGGAAACCGCCGGGCTTGCTGACGAACATGCCCATCGAGGCGGCGCGCACATTGAGCAGGTGCCGTTCCGACGGCGTGCCATAGGCGACACCGCGGCCGGCCTCCCGGCCGCCCGTATACCAGTCGAGGTGAAGCGGGCGCTGCGTGCGCCGCTCCAGCAATTCGCTCACCAGCGTCGCCGCTGCTGCGCCACCGCCGATGATGGCGACTTTATGAAACATGTATGGGTCCTTCGCCCGATGGCTGGGGTGGAGGGCCGTGAGACCGTCAGGCCGTCAGGCGTCCCGCGATGATCGATTGCCTCGGTCGTGCGATCCAGTGTCCGGAGGGACCGGGCTGCTCGTACGCGAGATACTGTGCCAGATCGCCACCGTACACGTGAAGCGTGAGCGCCGTGTCGTGCCGCGACAAATTGCGGCAGCGGTGCGTCTGGCTTTCCGTGGCGTCGAACCAGGTGGCATCGCCTGGACCGAGCCAGGTGCGGCCGCTGCTGCGCAGCGAATGATCGGTGTCGTCCTTGATGAAGGATTCCACCTCGAGCGCGCCGGCGATCGTAGCTTCCAGGCCCCATAGTCCACCGTGGTCGTGCACCGGCGTGGCATAGCCCGGAGGCCACGCCATGACCAGCATGCTGACCGGCGGACGCGCGCGCTCGGCGAGCATCCAGCGCTCGAAGCCGCGCCGGCGCTCGCGCAGGGGACCCAGCATGGCGGCCAGGTCGGCGCTGCGACCGTGGAGGACACTACCGATCTCCCGCCCCATCGAGGCGAGGTCCGGATGCTCGGCGTCCGAGAGGTCGAACGCGATGTCCCGCAAGGTCCTGATGATGGAAGAACGCTTACCCATGGACGGGCTGCCCGCTAAATCAACTGGCGGGAAGTGGAGCATGTGGGCCGTTAAACGGTCGTAACCTCCGTCTTTCGCGATCCGCTTAAACTCTTTGCCCGGAGGCCGCATCCAAGCCCTGACCGCCCCGTGGGCGGCCACCTGTCCTCGGAGCAAACGCCATGATCGTCCTCACTTCGCTCGTCGTCCTTGCCGTCGCCTTCTGGCTGGTCTTCGCCTTTGTCGGGATCGTCCTGAAGGTGGTTTTCGGCATCATCGGTGGCGTGTTCAGCATCGTCGGCAGCATCCTCGGTGCCGTGGTCGGCGGCGTGGTGATGCTGGCCATGGCGCCGGTGGTCGCCCTCGCCTTGCTGCCGGTCCTCCTGCCGGTGGCCTTGCTGGCCCTCATCGTCTGGGCGATCGCCCGCGCCACGCGCAAGCCCGATGTCGTGGTGATGCCGCGCTGAGCCGCCCTAGATGTCGCGGAGGTTGAAGGTCACCGGGATTCGCGCCCAGGCGCGCACCGGCTGACCGTTCGCCTTTGCCGGCTGGAATCGCCAGCGCGCCAGGACCTGTTCGCGTGCCGCCTTGTCGAGCACGGGATGCCCGCTGCTGTTCTCCACGATCACGTCGACAGGCTTGCCTGCCTCGTCGACCAGGACACGCAGCGTCACGGTGCCCTGCATGTGGCCCGCCATCGCCACGCGGGGGTAGGCAGGAGCCGGCGCCGACACGTAGGCCAGGGTGGCTTCCACCGGAGCCGACGGAGTGGCGGGCACGGTGACCGGCGTGATGTCCAACGCCGCCGGTGGCGTCACCTGCGCGCTGCCTTCATCGGTCGGGACAGGTTGTGCCGTGGCTGGCGGCACCCGCACCGGCGTGGGTCGGGCGTGGGGCTGTTCTACCCGTTTCGCCGGCAAGGGCTTCAGGTCGATCGGTGGCGGGGGAACGACTTTCGGTTCCGCGGGATGATCGATAAGACGAATCGTCGGTGCCGAGGATGGCGCGAACGATATCGTCGCCACCATCGGCCGCATCACGGCGATCAGCGCGGCGGCGTTGAGGGCGATCGCGGCACTCATGGCCACGATACGGACGGTATCCGGATGCACTCCGGTGGAGAATTGCGGACGAGCGAACGACATGAGCCACCTCCTGCAACGTGGGGGAAGGTGATGCGCGGTCGGGAACACGGCCGGTGGGGACCGGCGGGGATCGTGTTCAGGTCCGATGGCAGGTTAGGCTGGCTTCGAAAGAATTTGCAATAGGGCCGTCCGGACGGCTATTCCGTCAGCGGTGACCGACATGCGGGCTAGTGCGCGACGAGCATCGGCACGTCCGATTGCATGAAAAGGAAGCGCGTGGTGCCGCCCAGTACCATTTCCGATAGTCGCGAACGGCCCCAGGCTCCCATGACGATGAGGTCGGCCTGTTCCGCGTGAGCGATGTCCAGCAAGGCCGGGCCGGGAGCGGCGAGTGCCGCCTCGTCGAGCCGCCGGACTTCCGCCTTCACTCCATGCGTGTCCAGCCAGCCGCAGATATCGGTATCGGGCAGGGCGCATGTGCCGATGTCTTCGTCGCGGCTGCCGTCGATGACGGTCACCCTCGTCGCCTTGCGTAGCAACGGAAGCGAGGAACGCACGGCCAGCGCGGACTCGCGGCTGCCACTCCACGCCACCAGCACGTGCTCGCCCAGGGTCGCGACCGGTGATGCCTCCGGCACCACGAGGACGCCGCGGCTGGACGCGAAGACGGTTCGCGAGACGACGCCGAAGCCTACCGGTGCGTCGCCGCGCATCGTGGAGGAGCGCTCCATGACGATGAGGTCGTAGCCCGCCGAGGCATGCGCGAGCAGGGTGACCGTATCGCCGTTGCCGACACGCCAGTTCCCGTGGAGATGGTGTGAGGCGAGCAGGGCGGCCCAATCGCCGGCCACCGCCCGTGCGTCCGTCGACCGCTGGCGCACGGCGTCCAGTTGCATGGGCACGGCCTCGGGCACGGTGAATGCCGCCGCCGGAAGGTCCACCACGTACAGGGCGTCCAGGCGCGCGCCGAGCCGCGAGGCCATGGCCAGCGCGGCACGCAAGCCCGAGCCCTGGGGGGGCAGCCGGCCGATATGCGCGAGCAGTTCGTAGGTCATGGCCCATGGAACAACGGAGAGCGTGCCGCGGTCAATGACCGCTGCGCCTCTACCGGGGCGTCGCATCGGTTACCCTCGACCGGTACAGACCACATCAGCGGAACAGCCATGGTTATCGACAGCGCACAGCCCCGCTACCCCTACGCCGAAGAAGTCGCCAGCAGCGTGATCCACGGTATCGGGCTCGTCCTGAGCATCGCGGGCCTCGCCGTACTGGTGGCTTTTTCCGCCATGCATGGCGGCGCGCGCGCGGTGGTGGCGAGTTCGGTATTCGGCACCACCCTCATCCTGCTCTATACCGCCTCGACGCTCTACCACTCGATCCCGGGCGTCATGGCCAAGCGCGTCCTGCGCACGCTCGACCACATCGCGATCTTCCTGCTCATCGCCGGCACCTATACGCCGTTCACCCTGCTGGCGCTGCCGGGCGCGTGGGGATGGAGCCTGTTTGGCACGATCTGGGCGCTGGCGATCATCGGCAGCGCGGCGGAGCTGGGCTTGCTGAAGCGGTATCGGAAGGCCGCGGTGGTGATGTACGTCGCCATGGGTTGGGTGGCGGTGGTGGCGATCGAGCCGTTGCGCGACAACGTGCCGACGGGCGGGCTCCTCTTGCTGTTCGGCGGTGGGCTCGCGTATACCGCCGGCGTCCCGTTCTACATGGCGCGGAAGCTGCCGTATCACCATGCCATCTGGCATTTCTTCGTGCTCGCCGGCAGCGTGCTGCATTACCTGGCGGTGTTGTTCTACGTGATCCCCGGCGCGCCGTCGCAAGGTTGATCCCGACGTATGTGTGGGAGCTGCTTTCTGCGTGAGGGCCACTTCCTTTCTGCTTGAGGGCTACTTCAGGTTTGTGTGGGAGCCGCTTCAGCGGCGATGGGGGCTTGCCCCGTAACCTGGCCCGCTGCCGCGGGATCGCCGATAAGATCGGCTCCCACCAGGCGGACGATGGCTGGCGGGAGCCGATCCTGCCGGCGATAGCCCCGGTGGGAGCCGACCCTGTCGGCGATGCTTTCCGGGCCGGCTCCCACACGGTTCGAAGGCTCAGCTCTTCTTGGCTTTCTTCTCCTGCTCCGGAATGAAGCGCGTGCGCACGGCCTCAGCCAGCAGGTCCGGGGGCAGCAGGCCCTGGGCGATCAGGAAATCGTTGAACGCCTTGCGGTCGAAGCGATCGCCCAGCTTGGTCTGCGTTTCCGCGCGCAGCTGCAGGATGCGCGTGTAGCCATAGAAATACGCGGTGGCCTGGCCTGGCGAGTTGAGCGTGTAGCGATCCAGTTCCTGCCGCGCCATCGGCTCGGACAAGCCCACGTCGTGCACGAGGATCTCGCGTGCCCTGTCGCGGTCGATCATGCCGAGGTTGAGCATCGGGTCGAGGAAGGCGCGGGCCGCACGCAGCAGGCGGAACTGCAACGCGATGAACTGCCCCGCGGGTGGCTCGTACGGCATCATTTCCGCTTCGGCGTATAGCGCCCAGCCTTCCACGTTCACGCTGTTGAAGGCGAACAGGCTGCGGGTCAACGACACGCCTTGCTCGACCATCGCCGCGAATTGCAGTTCGTGCCCGGGACGCCCTTCATGCGCGGTGAGCGTCCATGCCGCGGCTTCGAAGGTGAAGTCGTCGTACATCTGCGTCTTGTCGCCGTCGGCCGGCGGGTTGCCCGTGGTGAGCACGAAGGTGCCGCGTTGACCGGTGTTGCCGACGAAAGGCGGCGGGTCCATATGCGGCGCCGGCGTGCGCGCGTTCTCGGCTTCGGAAGCGAGGCGCATGGCCATCTGGCGCTTCGGCAGTTCGACGATGCGCTGCTGGCGGATGGTCTCTTCGATTTTGCCGATGACGTCGTGATACGTGGGCTCGACCTTGTCCTTCGCGAGCTGCTTCTTCTTCAACGCCTTGAGCACATCGCGGTAATCGCCGTTGGGCAGGCCTTCCGCCTTCGCGACGACGGGCGCGAGCATCTGCAGCGCGTAGGTCGTTTCCATGAACTCCAGCTGGGCGCGGTCGATCAGGTCGTGCGGCGAGATGTCGAGGCCGACCTGTTCGAGGTTGTACGCGTACAGCGGTTCGGGCAGGCGGAAATCCGTGCGCGCATGCGGAAGCACCACCTTCTTCACCCAGGCGTTGTAGTCCTTCAACTGCTGGTCCAGCTTGGCCATCGCCTCGTCGGAGCCGGCGATCTTCTTCTCCGCGAACAGCTTGCGGATGCCGTCGACATAGCGTTGCGTGTTGCCCAGTTTCTGCTCGATGTCAGCCTTCACGGGGCCGAGCAGGGCCTTGTCGCCCAGTTTCTCCGTGGTACGGGCACGCGCTTGGTCGACCAGGGCCGTGCAGCCGGCGGTCATGCCGACGTAGCACTTCAGGCGTCCGAGGGCGGCCTTGTTCTGTTCCGGCGTGCTTTCGGCGTTGAGCAAGGAGAACTCACCGCTGAAGACGATCTGCCCGGCGTCGAACCATGGCAGAAGGTACTTGTCGTTGAGGTCGATGCCCTTGATGTTGCCGTCGATCTGTTTGAGCAGAATCTGAAGATCCTGCTTCACATTGGGGTCCTTCTCCTCGGCGAGGCGCTTGTTCACCTTCGCGCGTACGTCGACCAGCGCGGCGCGCTGGCGCTTGTCGACGTCGGGCCCCAGGTCCATCGTCTTTTCATCGAAACCCTTGAGGCCGATGTCGGTGGCGGATTCGGGACTGAAGCGGGCGGTGACATCGAGCAGCGCCTGCGCGTCGGCGTTGCTGCGGGCGATCCAGGCGGGTTGCGCCGTTTCCGCGTGCAGGCCGCCGATGGCGAAGGTCACGGCAGTGGCGAGGATGAGTCGTCGGAACATGCGTATCTCCCCAGTGAAGTCCGGCGAGACTAGCTTCTGCGGACGGCGCGCGCCAATGTGCCTGATGGCCGATCAGCTGAAGAGCAGTGCGAGCCCGGCCATGCCGATCATGAGGAAGGAGATCACCACCTTGGCGAGGATGCCCACCAGCATGCCGATCCAGGTGCCGATGCCCACGTGGGCCGAGCGGAGGATGCTGGTTCCCGACCATAGCTCGCCGATCACCGCGCCGGCGAAGGGCCCGATCAATAAGCCGGGGATGCCGAAAAACATCCCCACGGTGGTCCCGATGCCCGCGCCCCACAAGGCGCGCGGGCTGGCTCCGATCCGTTTCGCGCCGAGCGACGCCGAGACGAAATCGAGCGCGATGCCGACCGCGCCGACGATGCCGATCGCCACCAGCCAGCCCCAGCCGAGGTGGCGGTACTCGTCCACGGCGGCGGCCAGCCAGATGCCGCCGAAGATCATGGGGATGCCGGGTAGCACGGGCAGGACCGCACCCACCACGCCACCGACGATCAACGCGGCGGCAAGCAGGTAAAGGGCGGCCTCCATCAACGGAACGCCTCTCGGTACTCCGGCTTCAGGTATGCCGAGAACGACTCGCTGGGAACGTCGACCGCCTGGGGGCCCGCGGCGTAGGAAGCCACCTGGTAAGGAGGAAAGATGAAGGTCAGGCCGTGCACCTTGTCGTCCGGCCCGGTGAGCAGGCTGAACACCCGGTAGTGATCCTTGCCCGGCGCGGTGCCTTCATCGATTTGCTCGCTGTCGGAGGCCAACGGCTCGTCCTGGTCGTCCAGCGCCGTGAGCAGTTGCCGGCGCGCTTCCGCCGCGAAGGCATTTTCCGCCGCATGCGGATCGGCGAACAGGTCGTCGATCCCGACCACCCGCTGGTCATCCAGATCGTAGGTGAAACTGTCGACGATCGGCGCGGGATGGGCGCCACCGGTGAAGGCCGAGCCATCGACTTGCACGTTGATGAAACGGTCGGTGCGCGCGGCCACGGCGATGTCCAGGTTCAGGTCCCAAGGCAGTTCCCGCGCGCGGGCCTTGGCACCCGGCGCGTCCAGACTGGCGAGGAAAGACCGCTTTTGCCGCTCCACGTAGCGGTCGATGGCGCCGCGCAACGGTGCCGCTTTTGGCGGCAACTCCGGGAGTTTCAGTTCCATCGTGTACAGGCCCTCCCTTCCGGATTGGGTATCCTTGGCCACGTTCGCCTTTGCGGGCGGTGGCGTATCCCCGTCGTTCGTCCGGTCGGCGCCGTCGCGGCAGGCCACGAGCCCGGCCGTGGCGAAGACCAGCGACAGGATGTGTCGCACCAGCATGTTGCGTCTCTCCCTGCGAGGATCGCATCTTACCGTAGCTCCTCGTTAGCGGAGAGCGCGTCAACGAACCGAAGGACCAGCGTGCATACCGTGATGACGGAGTCCGTCACCCTGCTCAAGGCCGATGAGCTTGGCCGCATCGAACGCGTGGAACGCGACGGCATGCTGCTGATCCGTCGAGACATCGGTGCCGCCCGCTGGTGGGCCCGCTGGTTCGCCCGCCGCGCCGCCGCTCGCGAGGCGCGTGCGTTGACCCGCCTGGACGGCATCGACGGCGTGCCGCGCCTGCTCGCCTGGAACGGCCGCGTGCTGGAACGCAGCTACATGGCCGGACAGCCGATGCAGCTGGGCAAGCCGCTCGACGCGGCCTATTACCGCGATGCGCTGCGCCTGCTCGCCGTGCTGCACCGCCGGGGCATCGTCCATAACGACCTGGCCAAGGAGCCGAACTGGCTCGTCCGCGAGGACGGCTCGCCGGGCCTGGTGGATTTCCAGATCGCCTGGACCCGGGGGCGGCGCGGCCCGCTGTTCCGCTTGCTGGCCCGGGAAGACCTGCGTCACCTGCTCAAGCACAAGCGCACCTATGCGGCGGAACGCCTTTCGGTGCGGCAACACGCGATGCTGGCTCGACCGGCGGCGCATTCCCGGTTGTGGCGAGCTACGGGAAAGCGTCTCTACAAGCTGATCGCGCGACGGATCTTCGGTTACTGGGATAACGAAGGGCAGGGCCGCATTCGCCGTTGAAGCTGCGGCACGCCCTTATTTCTCGACGAACGCCCGCTCGATCACATAGTCGCCCGGCTCGCGCGTGCGCGGCGACGCCTGGAAGCCCTCGCCGTCCAGCAGGACGCAGATATCCTCCAGCATCGACGGGCTGCCACAGAGCATCACGCGATCCTCCGCGGGATTCAGCTGGGGCAGGCCGGTGGCGCGCGCCAGTTCGCCGTCGGCGATGGCGTCCGTGATGCGGCCACGATTGCGGAATTCCTCGCGGGTCACCGTGGGGTAGTAGACGAGCTTCTCGCGCACCAGGTCGCCCAGGTACTCGTGGTTCGGCAGCTCGTTCTCGATATAGGTGGAGTAAGCGAGGTCGTCCACGTGGCGAACGCCATGGGCGAGCACGATCTTATCGAAGCGCTCGTAGGTCTCCGGATCGCGGATGATCGAGAGGAAGGGGGCCAGGCCGGTGCCGGTACCCAGCAGGTAGAGCCGCTTGCCCGGCTTGAGGTCGTTGAGGACCAGGGTACCGGTCGGCTTGCGGCTGACGATGATGGGATCGCCCGGCTTCAGGTGCTGGAGCCTGGACGTGAGTGGGCCGTCCTGCACCTTGATGCTGAAGAACTCCAGGTGCTCCTCGTAATGCGCGCTAGCGATCGAATAGGCGCGCATCAGTGGCCGGCCATCGACTTCCAGCCCGATCATCACGAAATGCCCGCTCTCGAACCGGAAGCCGGGATCGCGGGTGGTACGGAAACTGAAAAGACTGTCATTCCAGTGGTGCACGTCGATGACGTGCTCGGTCGCCAGTGCCACCATGGTTGCTTGAACCTCGAAAAACGAAAGGGACGGGCCATCGCGCCGTGCGCGTAGCCTGGGGATCGGCTGGGGAAGCGGCCCGTGGGCCGCGCTGCCTCGCGCATGGCGTCGCACCCGCGTAGGTGCGCGCCCATGGAGCGTAAGTTTAAATCAAACCGGCAGGGGCCGCCCTGCGGGCGCCTGAACGCGCCCTGGTCTAAGATGCGGGGCCGCCCAGCAGGAGAAAACCCGGTGCCCAAACCCGACTATGCCGCGGGCCAGTCCTGGACCTACCGCACCCGTACCGGCGAGGAGGCGTCGCGCGTGGCGATCCGCCACATCGACCATGAGCCGGAAGACGGCGAGGTTTTCCACGTGTCGATCCTGGACGTGAAGCTGCGCAACCACCGGGTGCCGGGGGGCATGCAGCGGGCCATGAACCACGCCGCCGTGTCCCGGGCCACGCTGGATGCGAGCCTGCTCGCCTTGGCAGGCGAGGCCGACGCGGACGAAAGCTGGCGCGATGGATACGGCGTCTGGCGCCAGGCCTACGACAATGGCGACGCGGGCATCTTCGAGATCCCGGTGAACGAGATACTCGGCTACATCGAGATGGTCGTGGCGGCCTCGGGCGAGGCTCGATAATAAAAAAAGGGCGCCCGGTCTACGGAAAGCGGCAGGGGAGAGTCCGGTTTCCGTAGAGGGGCGCAAGTGTCACACAGGGATCTGGGTTTCTTCGCTTAGAAGTCGTAGGTCACCGCGAGGCGGCCGTAGCGCGGATCCTGGGTGTAGAGCGGTACGCGATAGATCGTGTTGAGCGTGTTCGCCGGACCTTCGCTGGCCGGATAACGGAACGTCGCCCGTTGCTGGTTCAGCACATTGAAGACGTTGGCCGAGAAGGCGAGCTTCTGGCCACCCCAGGATGGACGATAGGTCACGCCGAGATCGAGCTGGAATGTCCAGGGCAGGCGGCCGTGGCTACCCGGGGGCGAAGGCTGTCCATTGCACCAGCGGTACGAACTGCCGTAAGACACCGGATCGGTGTGGTTCGGGCCGTAGTAGCCGGTACAGACTTCGGGGGCTCCGGAAATGGCCTGCAGGTTGCCCGACAGCTGCCATTCCGGCAGGAACTGCCAGTAACCGTACGCCTTGACGACGTGCGTGTGGTCGTTGCCCTGTGGGCCGTTCGAATACTCCATGACGTACTTGTTGTCCCAGTCGACGCTGCCGGCTGCGCCGCTCTGGCGGGTGTCGGTGCGTGCCTGGCCCTCGGTATTGCCGTAGCTGCGCGAGAACACGTAGTCGAGCTTGCCGTACCACACACCGTCGAAGCTGTGCTCGATGAATGTTTCGAGGCTGTAGTAGCGACGCTTCAGTGCGGGGAAACCAATTTCCTTGCGGCTGAGCGGTACTTCGAACGCGTTGCCGTTCGGGTCGAGCAGCGTGAAGGTGTTGGACGCGCCGCCATTGACCAGGTAGCAACTGTTGGTCGAGCCGACGGTGTATCCAAGTGCCTCCGCCTTGTCGGTCACGAGCGCGACGTCGCAGAAGTCGTCGATGGCGCTGCGCAGGATGCGCTGGGTGGCCTTGGCACCGTACACCCAGTGATCGCCGAAGGACTTGTCGAAGCCGAGGATGAATTCATCCTGGTGCTCTGCCTTCAGGTTCTTGCCGGCGACGGTACGCGGGTCGGGCGGTATGCCATACGAATTGTTTGCCGATACAGGGGCGCTGATCTGGGTGAGTCCCGTGGGCGCGCCAGTCGAATCGATGCCCGAGTACGTGTAGTACTGCTGGGTGGAGGTATACCCGGCAGCCGCGCCCGTGGCAGGGTTGAGTGGCAGGCCCAGGTAATAGCGGCCGGCATTGGCGAATACCTTGAACGAACCGTCGCCGTTGACGTCCCACGACGCGCCCAGGCGTGGCGCCCACTGCGGCTTGGTCTGCGTGATGAATTCCTGGCCGAACTGGTTGTAATCGGTGAACTGGTCGTTGCGCAGGCCGATGGAGAGCAGCCATGTATCGCTTATCTGCCATTTGTCCTCGATGTACTGCGCTTTCTGGTCCGACCGGACATTGACCAGGTTGTCCACGACGTTACGGCTGACGTAATAGCCTTCCGCGCCGTTCGCGAAGCCGGCGGTACCGGGAACGAAGTTGATGCCGGGCGCATCCGAGATCGGCTGCGTCGGATCGTCCTGCTGTCCGTAGTTCCAGGTGTAGCCGGGGCCGGGGCTGTGCGTGCCGAATTCCACGGCCTTCGACTTCACGTTGTCGATACCCACGGAAATCGTGTGATCGCCCAGCGTGTAGGCGACGTCGAAGCGGAAATTGGTAGCCTTGTTGCCCCGGCCTGGCGCGCTGATATCGTCGACCTGGTTGTTGCGAATCGCGGAGCCGCCGTTGAGCGCCGGATTCTGGTTCTGCGAACTGTCGACACGCACCAGGGTGGGATCATAGTTGCCCGGCTGGTCGTAGTTCTTCGTGTTCATCTTGCCGTACATGGCGCTCACCGTCAGGTTGTCGGTGATGTAGCTCGTGTACTTGGCCACCCACAGGTCGCCACCGGTCTTGGTGTCGTCCACCGGGCCGATGGTGCTGGTGCGGTTGAGGTTGACATAGTCGTAGTTGTAACGCGTGCCCGAACCTTCGCGCTTGTCGCCCGCGCTGGTCAGCTCGAGGATGTTGCTGTCGTTGATGTTCCAGTCGAGCTTGGCGTACCAGCGAGGCGACTTATAGTCGTTGGTGGACGAAGGCGTGTTGCTGCCGACGGAGTTGACGTTACGTTGGCCCTGTTTCTCGAACTCGCCTGCCACGAAGAAGAACAGCTTGTCCTTGATCAGCGGACCTCCGGCGTATGCACTGACCGTGGTGGTCCAGCGATCGTTCTGGCTCTTCGGCTGGTAAAGATTTCCCGCTGGGGCCGATGAAGGTACGCGTGCATAGTGCAGGTCGTCGTTGCTGGCACGCGCCCAGGCGGGCTCCCAGAGAAGCTGCGCACCGAAGTGCCACTCGTTGGTGCCGCGTTTGCCGACCTGGCTGATCACGCCGCCATCGGAGCGGCCATACTGTGCGCTATAACCGCCGGTGTACACCTCTTGCTGGTCGATCGCCCCGTAGGGGAGTTGCAGGCCGCCGACGGCGTTGAGCGGGTCGGTGGTGTTGAAACCGTTGATGTAATACGCGTTCTCGTTGGCTGCGGCACCGCCGAAGCTGGCGACGGAGCGGCCGGTATCGCTGGTGAATCCGCCACCATTGTTGACCACGCCGGGCGCAAGCCTGGCGATTGCTTCGGCCGTGCGGGCTAGCGGCAGCTTTGCAAGTTGCTCCGAGGTGATGACGGTGCGCGAGTCCACCGAAGTGACGTCGATGTTGGGTAATGCGGTACCGGTGACGGTCACGCCCTGGAGACTGGTGGCATCGCTGGCGCTGCCTGCCGTCGCCGGAGGCGCGTTGAAGGAAACGTCCGTGCTGGCGCCGACACGCAGGGCCACGTCTTTCCGGGTATCGACGGTGGTGCCGTCGCGAACGAGGCTCACGGTGTAGGTACCCAGGGGCAACTGTGCGATGGAATAGCGGCCACGCTCGTCCACTGGCACTTCGCGGCGGAAGCCGGTGCCACTTTCGATCACGATGGTTTCATTGCCACCCGCCGGGACGGAGCCGTTGATGGCGCCGGTGGTGGACTGCGCGTAAACGCTCGAAACGCCACCCAGGCAGGTACATACCGCCAGTGCGAGTGCGCTCCTGCGAGAGAGAAACTGCTTCTTCATGCCTTCCCCGAAAAGTGATGCCCCAGAAAAAGACGGCAACACGGGACCGCGGCGCCGGGCCCCCGCCCGGCGCTGAGATATGGAGCCTCGAAGACCCCTCCCGCGCTCCATCGCTGTGCTCCCCATTTGCCTCGATCCAAATGGGTCAAGCCGACGGTTTACAGCACGCCGGCTGCGTTGTCCAGCGGCCGAAAGACACGCCGGGATAGCCGTCCAGCCGTCCAAACGCGATGTGGCGGCGCAGCAGAAAACGAAGTAACTATGGGGATTTGTGGAGTTTTATGCGTTCGAAGGAGCTTGCCGGAAACGTGCCTATGCGGTGTCGGCGGGCGCCGTAAAAATTTACGCGGGGACCCCTCGGGGAGTCCCTTCCTGTACAGGCTGAGGGCCACGGGTTTGGATCGAGGCAAATCTCGTGCCAAGTTTTTGCGGTCGTCCGTCCGGCCGGCCATCACCCGTCATCCACCCGGCCTGACCGACATTCCGGCGAATGAAGATCGCGACCTACAACGTCAACGGCATTCGCTCCCGGCTCCCCCACTTGATCGAATGGCTCAAGAGGGAATCGCCCGATATCGCCTGCCTGCAGGAATTGAAGGCGGTGGACACGGGATTTCCCATCGAGGCGATCAACGATGCGGAGTACGGAGCGCTCTGGGCCGGCCAGGCCTCATGGAATGGGGTGGCGGTCCTGGCGAAGGGAGTGGACCCGGTGGAAAGCCGCCGGGGCCTGCCGGGCGATGAAAAGGACACGCAGAGCCGTTACCTCGAGGCGGCGGCGCACGGTGTCCTGGTCGGCTGCCTCTATCTCCCTAACGGGAATCCGTGGCCAGGCCCGAAGTTCGAGTACAAGCTGGCGTGGTTCGAGCGTTTCATCCGCCATGCCAAGGGGCTGCTAGGCAGCGGACAACCCGTGGTGCTGGCGGGCGACTACAACGTCGTGCCCACCGACGAGGACATCTACGATCCGAAGGGCTGGCGCCGGGACGCCCTGTTACAGCCGGAAAGCCGTGAGGCCTATGCGCGGTTGCTGGCACAGGGCTGGACGGATGCCCTGCGCGCTATCCACCCGGACGAACGCATCTACACGTTCTGGGATTATTTTCGCCAGCACTGGCCACGCGACAGGGGGCTGCGCATCGACCATCTGCTGCTGTCGCCGGACCTGGCCAAGCGGCTCAAGGACGCCAATGTCGACCGCTGGGTTCGCGATCTGCCGAAGGCCAGCGATCACGCCCCGGTGTGGGTCGAACTGGGGAAACCGGTCCGGAAGCGCGCAGCGGCGAAGAAGGCAGCGGCCGCCCGAAAGCCCGCGTAGTGCGGCTGGAAACGTTTTCACGAAAGTGAATCCCACGCCGCACTTGCCAGCGGCGACAGAGTTCATAGACTAGGCGGCTATTGGGGGAGGTGGACCAATCGAGCATGAAGATCGATGGCGGTAGCGGCAAGCGCGCCGAACCGGTGATGCTCAGTGAGGTCGCCGAGCGGTTGCATAACCCGCGTATCGATCGCATCGTGGCGAGCTTTCGTGAGTACCACGTCTCGCTGATGCGCACGGTGGTGCTCGGCTTCGTCGTCATCTGGTCCGCCGCATGGCTCCAGGGCCCCGCTCCCATGGCGGTCGAGGCCCATCGTGTGGTCCCCGTCGCGGCCGCCCTGTTCGTGCTCAGTACCTTCTGGATGCTCGGCGTCCGGGCGGGCTCGCTGCGCCAGAACGTGGCGATCGACGCCGTCGGCGGTGTCGCCAACTTCGCCATGGTCGCCGTCCTGCTCAAGTCGGCGTTCATGTTGCTCATCACGCTGACCCCGGTGTTGCCCTTCCTCTCCGTGGCCTTGGGCGTGCGTTACAGCCGCTGGGCCTTCGTCGCCAGCGTCGCCGCGTCGGTGGCCATCCTGGCCGCGGTGGCGCCGGACGGCTTCTGGATCGCCCGTCCGGCCTATGCGTTATATGCCCTGGCGCTGGTGATCGTGCTCCCGATGACGCTCTACCGCATGATGGACGCACTGCGCGAGGTGTCGGCGGAAGCCATCGCCTCGCGCGAGGCACAGCACCGCTTCATCTCGATGATGAGCCACGAGATGCGCACGCCGCTGGGTACGGTGATACATGCCGCCTCGTTGCTCGACACCTCGGCCATGAACGACGACCAGCGCCGCCTGGTGGCCCTGCTTTCCACCAATGCCAATGCCTTGCTGCACCGGGTGAACGCCGTGCTGGATGTCGCGTCCTTCGCCGGTGGCAGCTTCAACCTTCGTCACCAGGCCTTCGCCTTCGACGAGGTGTTGGCCACGGTGGGCGCCGTTTGCCGTCCTTATGCCGCCGAGAAACGGATCGCCTTCAGCCTGTCGCGGGACGCCTCGGTCGAGGGCGTGTTCGCGGGCGATCCGGGGCGCATCGAGCAGGTGCTGTCCAACCTTGCCTCCAATGCACTGAAGTTCACGCCGCCGGGAGGCTCGGTCGACGTGCGCGTGGAACTGCTGGAAAGCATGGCGGGTCGCGATCCGACCATCGTCTGCACCGTGACCGATACCGGCATCGGCATCGCCGACAGCGACAAGCAGCGGATCTTCGATCCCTTCCACCAATTGAGCGCAGGCGAAAGCCGGCGCCAGGAGGGGGTCGGACTGGGCCTCTACATCGTGCGCAACGTCTCGGAGCAAATGCAGGGCAGCCTCGACGTGGGCGACAACCCCATGGGTGGCTCGGTCTTCAGCTGGCGCTTCACCTTGCCTCGCGCGGCCGCCGGGGCCCGCAGCGTCGCCGACACGCCACTGACGGACTTGCTCGACGATCACAAGGCGCGGGTCACGCCGCTGCGCTGCCTGGTGGTGGACGACAATGCCGCCAATCGCGAGATCGTGGGGCGTATCCTGGAACGTGCCGGTCACCTGCCCGTGTTCAGTGCCAGCGGCGACGAAGCCCTGTCGCGCCTGGCCAACAAGGGCATCGACCTGATCTTCATGGACCTGCACATGCCCGGCAGTTCCGGCTGGGACGTGCTTGGCCGCATCGAAGTCGCCCGGCGCACAGGCAGCGTGCCGCCCATCGTGATGCTCAGCGCGGATTCCAGCCACGACGCCGTGCGCATCGCCTTCAGGGCGGGCGCGCGCGCCTACCTGACGAAACCGATCGCGGCGCAACGCCTTCTCGATGTGATCGAAGCCGTCGCGGAGGAGCGCGAACTCGAACATGCCGTGCGGCATTGGCAACCGGTGATCGACTCGCCAACGGAAGGGCGGGGTCACACCGGGAGCCCCCTGGATGAGATGCGCGCGCTCAGCAGCCAGGACGAGTTCGCCAACTTCGTCGATCTCTGCGCCCATACCACCGGACATCACCTGGATGCGCTTTCCGCCGCGATCGCCTCGCACGATATCGCCGCGGCGTCCGAGGCGGTGCATGCCTTGCGCAACGTGTTGGGTAACCTGGGTGTACCCGGCGCCAGCCGCGTGTGCGACGACATCGCCGTGATCGTCGACGCCGGCGGCGACATGCGTGCGGCCGTCGCCGAGGTCGACGCGCTGGGCCGGTCGGTACGGCGCTTCGTGGAAATCCAGCGACAGCAGGCGCGCGTGGCGGCCGACGCGTGACGATCCTCGATGAGCTGGCCAGCGACATCGATCAAAGGGAACGCCATATAGCGGGTATCAAGCCCGACAACGAAGCACGCATCGTGTTTGGTGCCGGCGTGCCGCACGAGCGCCAGCCGCTCTCGGTCGTATACCTGCACGGTTTCACCGCCAGCCAGGCGGAGGGTGCGCCGGCGCATCGTGCGATCGCCCGGGCCTGTGCGGCCCACCTCTTCCTCAATCGCTTCACGGGACACGGCACGGACGAACCCGGCGCCATGGCTGGTGCTTCGCCGGAACGCTGGCGCGAGGACGCCGATGCGGCGTTGGCGATCGGCCTGCGTCTGGGCGAGAAGATCGTGCTCGTCTGCACATCGATGGGTGCGTCGCTCGCCCTCGACCTGGCGGTGCGCCGCCCCGACGCCGTCGCGGCCGTGGTGGCGTGGTCGCCGGGTATCCGCGTGCACGATCCCGAGCAGTTGCGCGCGGCGCTCTTGCTGCAAGGCGCCGTGGTGCCACCGGGGGAGAGGTCGCCGTTCCAGCGACGCTACTGGTCGTCGGTGGTCCATTCCGATGGCTATCGCGCCATCGCGCGGCTCTTCATCGAGTGGATGCGACCGGAGCGGCTGGGTTCCATCGTTTGTCCGGTGTTCTTCGGCATATGGGACGGCGGCGAAGGCGACCGGGATACGCTCACGTCGGTGGCGGCGATGCGCGAGGCGTTCGCGTGGCTGGGGACCGCGCCATCGCGACGCAGGCTGGTGGCCTACGATCATGCCGCGCACGTGCTCGCCTCACCGGAGCGTTCCCCCGCGGCCGCACGGGTACTCGCCGATTCGCTGGCCTTCCTGCACGACGTGGGCCTCGCGCGCTGACGGGTCGCGGACGCGCTATCTTTGCCCGTTCCGAAGGAGGTCGACCGGTGCGTTTCCAACGCGCGATCGCTGCGTGGGTGTCTGTCTGGCTGGTGGTTGCCGGCTGGCTGGCGTTCGCCTGCGACATTCGCGCGGCGGACAGCCGCGATCGCGATATCGACCAGTTCTACCACACGGCCTGGACGGTGCGCGAAGGTGCGCCGGGCCAGGTCACGGCGTTGGCGCAGACACGCGACGGTTATCTCTGGCTGGGCACGCAAACCGGTCTCTATCGGTTCGATGGCGTGCGTTTCGAACGCTATCGCCCACGCGAGGGCGGCGATTTCCAGGCGTCCAGCGTGGCCTCCCTCTATGCGCCGCCCTCCGGCGGCCTGTGGGTCGGGTTCCGCTATGGCGTGGCGAGTTTCATCGACGGGGACCACGCCACGCATTACGCGGCGGCGTCGGGGCTACCGACGGGGACGCTCTATGCCATCGGCGGGACGCCCGACGGCACCGTCTGGGCGGCGACCTTCAATGGCCTGGTTCGCTTCGATCACGGGCGCTGGATGTCGGTCGGCCCTTCGATGGGCTTGCCAGGCATGCGCGCCCGCAACCTGTTCGTGGATCGCGAGGGCCGCCTGTGGGTGGCGACCGAAGACGCATTGGCCTGGTTGCCGCGTGGCGGCCACCGTTTCGAAGTGGCGACACGCGAGGTCGGGCGGGTGAACCGCATCGCCGAGGCCGCCGACGGTTCGATCTGGGTGGCCGAGGCCGATGGCGGCGTGCATCCCGCATGGGCGGGTGGGGCCGATCCTTCCAAGGCCGGTCCCGTGCTGCGACTGTCGTCGGCGGGTTTGCTGTTCGACCGGGACGGTGCCTTGTGGATGCCGACATTGGGCGACGGCATCCGCCGGGTGCCCCGGGTACGCGATCTTCCGCACCGCGTGATCGGTGCGGAAAGTGCCGAGGCGCAGCGTTTCGTGGAGCGCGACGGACTCAGTTCCGATTACGCCAGCAGCGTGATCCAGGATCGCGAAGGCAATATCTGGGTGGGTGGCAGCCGGGGCCTCGACCGTTTTCGGGTGAGCCGCCTGCTGCCGGCGATGCTTCCTTCCGGCGCCACGGATTTCGCCATGGTGGCGGCGAAGAATCATGGCGTATGGGTCGGCACCAAGAGCCGGCCGCTCAGCCGGGTCGAGGCGAACAGCACCGAACCCATCGCGCTGACCGAGGCGATCACTGCCGCCAGCCGCGATGCCGACGGCATCTGGCTCGGCGGTCCCGGCGGCGTCTGGCGCCTGCACGATGGCAAGCCCGAACCGTTCGCCCCATTGCCCTATCCGGATTACTCCGGCGTGCAGGCGGTGGTGGGCGATGGCAAGGGCGGCGCCTGGGTGTCGGTCAACCGGCCCGGCATCTTTCACTTCACCGAAGGTGGCTGGGAGCACGACCCCTTGCCGGCCGTCCCCATCGACTCAGCCCCCCTTGTCATGATGAACGACCGCCGCGGGCGGCTGTGGATGGGCTTCGCCCGCAACTACATCTTCGTGCGCTCGCAGGACTCGGACGTCGTGATCGGATCGGGTGAAGGATTGGCGGTGGGCAACGTCACGGCGCTGCTGGAAGACGGCGAGGCCGTATGGGTCGGCGGCGAACTCGGCATCGGCGTCGTCGTCGCCGGCCGGGCACGGATGATCGCGATGGCGGGCGATCCGCTACGCGGTGTCTCCGGCCTGGTCCGCGATCATCGCGGCGACTTCTGGGCGAACGCGGCACAGGGCGTGGTCCGGATAGCCGCGGCCGACATGGCCCGCGCGTTGGAGGAGCCGGACTACCGGCCCCCGGGTACCTTGTTCGATTTCCTCGATGGCTTGCCGGGCACGCCCGCGCAATTCAGGCCACTCCCCACCGCGGTCGTGGCCGACGACGGCCGGCTATGGTTCGCCACCACGAGCGGCATCGTCTCGATCGATCCGGCGGACGTGCCTCGCAACCCCCTGGCGCCACCGGTGTCCATTCGTTCCGTTTCCACGGATGTCGGCACGTGGCCCGCGGGCTCTCGCATCAAGCTGCCGGCGCATACCGAGCGGCTGAGGATCGCGTTCACGGCCACGAGCCTGAGCGTGCCCGAACGCGTGCGGTTCCGCTATCGCATGGAAGGCCTGGACACGCGCTGGCGCGACGCCGGAAACGACCGCGAGGCCATCTACACCGATCCGCCGCCGGGTCACTATGTGTTCCGCGTCACCGCGGCGAACGAAGATGGCGTGGTCAACGAGGAAGGCGCATCGATCGAGGTCGATGTGGCGCGCGCGTTCTACCAGATGCCGTGGTTCTTCCTGCTCTGCCTGCTGGCGGTCGTGCTTCTTGCCTGGCTGGTCTTCCTCCTGCGCCTGCGCAGCATGGCCTCGCAGCTGCGGGCGCGCTTGCAGGAGCGGCACGCGGAGCGCGAACGCATCGCGCGGGAATTGCACGATACCTTGTTGCAGAGCATCCAGGGACTGACGATGCGCTTCCAGGCCATCGCCAACCGCGTGCCGCCGGAAGAGCCCCTGCGCGGGGAAATGGAACGCGCACTGGATCGCGCCGACGAAGCGCTGGTGGAAGCACGCGACCGCGTGCGTGACCTGCGTGCCCACGCAGGGGAGTCGGCGCCCATGGATGTGGCGCTGCGGGCCCTGTCCTCGGCCTACGCGGCGGAACACACGCTGCCGGTGGTCGTGACCACCTACGGCGACCTGCGTGGCCTGGGCGACCTGGTCCGCGACGAGTTGTATGGCATCGCCCGCGAAGCCGTGCACAACGCCGTCACTCATTCGGAAGGGAGCCGGGTCGACGTGGAGCTACGGGTCGAAGACGCCGAGCTGGTCCTGTCGATCCGCGACGATGGCCGCGGGATCGACGACGAGGTGCTTCGCGACGGTCGCGACGGCCATTGGGGCCTGCGTGGCATCCGCGAGCGTGCCGCCGCTATCGGTGCGGTCGTCTCGATCGCCTCGCGCCTGGATGGCGGGACGGACGTATGCGTAAGGCTGCCCCTCGCGCTGGCGTTTCCGCACCATGCGGGATGGCTGCGCCGCGCCTTGGATGCGTTGCGCTAGCGGTAGCAGCCGTTCCCGAACTGTCCCTTGGCCAGTGGGCACAGGATCGCGGCGAATCCACCGTTCGCGGAGACGTCGAGCGAGAGCGTGCCGTCGGCCGTGACGTTCTGTGCCGTGCGAACCACGTCACCCCGGCCGCTGCCGTCCCGAACGATGTCGGCGTGCCACGGCCCGACGCCCAGGGACGCCAGTGGCACGCTGAGCCGGCGCGCCGGCCCGGCCGAGATCGCGCCGATGAACCAGCGGTCGCCGCTGCGGCGGGCGAAGATCGCATCCTGCCCCGGCGTGCCGCCGAGCAGCTTCGTCTCGTCCCATGCGGTGGGAACCTGGTCGAGGAAGGCGAGCGCCTGCGGCCGGCGTTCGTAGGCTTCCGGCATGTCGGCCAGATGCGTCCAGCCTGACTCGAAGACGATCGGCAACGCCACCTCGTGCGCGATCGAGGCCTCCTTGCGGCCCGCGTCGAACGCCACCGGCGTGTAGTCCATCGAGCCGACGACATTGCGCGTGTATGGCTGGATGGTGTTTCCAGCCGCTGGCGGATCGTTCTCCGCACCGCGCACGCCTTCCATGGTCATCAGGTGCGGCCACGTACGGGCGAGGCCATGGGGAATCGTCGCGCCATGGAAGTTCACCATGAGGTGCAGCTTCGCCGTGTCCGCGAGAGTGTCGTCGTACCAGCGATAGCGTGCCTGCGAGTCGGACTCCATGAAGTCGATCTTCACTCCCTTCACGCCCCAGCCCTTCACCCGCGTGAGTTCCGCCATGCGCTTGGCGGGCGTGTCGAGTTTCGACCAGTGGAACCACAGCAGGATGTCGACGTGCTTCGCGTTCGCGTAGCGGACCAGGCCCGGCACCCAACTCTCGTTCCAGCCTTCGTCGACCAGCACATAAGGGATATGGTTGCGCGCGGCGAAGTCCACATAGGCTTTCTGCCGCTCGGCGTTCGAGGGGCTGTCGTGTTCGCTCAGCCACGACCAGGCGACCTTGCCCGGGCGAATCCACGAGGTATCGGCGAAGCGTGCCGGATCGGCGAGATCGTCGACCAGCGTGGACTCCGTGACGGTGGCGAGGTCGCCGGCGATCACCGTGCGCCAGGGCGTGACACCGGTGCTTTCCACGCGGGCGTCGGCGAGCGTCAAGGCATACGTGCCGCTGTTCGCCGCATGCGTAAGGCGGCTGCCGTCGTAGCGGCCATCGGCATTGGCTTCGGTGACCAGCACGTAGTTGTCGCCGACCTGGAACAGCGAGGGATAGCCGTAATCGCCCGGTGCGGCACCTCCCGCGGTGGTTTCGACGCGCTCTTTTTCATACTGCGGGTTATAGGGAAGCAGCCAGGCTTTCGCCGTCGGTGGAACAGCGAACGCGGTGGCTTCGCCGGTCACCGTCGCCCGAGCCGTTCCCGGCAGTTCGTAGCGGAAGGCCACGCCGTCGTTGGCGACGCGCACGACGACATCGAGCTTCTGCCCCTTGCCGTTCTGCAAGGCATACCGGGTCTCGGAAAGATTGGCGTTGCGCTCCAGGCGCTTGCCGACGGTCATGCGATAGCGCTCGGTGATCTGCCGCTGCGTGGTGCCGACCAGCCGCAGGTCATGGGTAAGATCCGCTTCCGTGGTGCGGAGGCCGAGGGTCTCGTCCACGAGGGCGAGACCATGCGGATCGGTGATGGTGAGCACCGGCCGTCCACCGTCACGAAACACCAGCGTCGCCAGCGGGGGGCTGGCCAAGGCGGGCAGGCAGAAGCACGCGGCGAGCATCGCAGCGATGCGGCGAGGTACGAACGAACGGCGTACGAGCTTCATCCGGCGGTTCCTGTCGGCTGCGGGAGGCATGTGCACGGAAGTCCACCACCGAGGATTCCACACGGCACCCCCGTACTCAAGGCATCCTTGGGCAAACTGTGAGGAGACACACCGTTCCATGGAATCGCTAGCCTCCATCGTCGTGCTGCTCGAACAGGAGCAGGCGTGGCGTGACCCTGCCGCCTTCCTGTGGCGTGCCGAAGCCGCCGATCGCCTCGACCTGCTCCTCATCGGCGCGGACGATCCCACATGGCGCGAGCGCGCGGTGCGACTCCTCGACGCCATGGAAACACTCGACGCGGAAGGCTTCTCTTCGATCCGTGATGCCATCCGTCGCGGCGAAGGGCGCGAGGCGCTAACCGCATGGCTCGATGTCGGTTTTCCCACGGGGCAGCACTACGATGTGCTCGACCATGTCGTCGCGGGCGTGCTCGCGTTGGAGGAGCCTGCGGTTCCGCACGTCTTGCCGGCGGAGATGGTTTTCTACCAACCGAGCCCGGCACGGCACATCATCGATGGCGTGGCGCGTGCCGGCATCACGGCCGGCGATGTCGTGTTGGACCTGGGAGCGGGCATGGGACACGTGCCGATCCTGGTGGCGATCCTCACGGGCGCGCGCACGCTCGGCGTGGAACGCGAGCCCGCCTACGTCGAGCGGGCGGTCGAGGCGGCAGCGCGACTGGGCCTGGCCGGCGTGCACATGCGCGTTGGCGACGCGCGCGACGCCGACCTGTCGGAGGCGAACGTCTTCTACCTGTTCACTCCCTTCATCGGCAGCGTGTTGCGCGACGTCGTGGCCAACATCGAGCGCGAAGCCCGGCGGCGACCGATCCGCGTGGTCACGCTCGGTCCCTGTTCGCGCACCTTTGCACGGATGCCATGGCTCCGCAGCGACGACCCCGATCCCCAGGCGACGGAACGCATCGTGGTGTTCCGTTCAGCGCTTGGCGAGCGGTAACCGGCTTATCAGCTTTGCGCGGAAGATGCCCGCGAGTTGGTGGAACCCTGCCTCGGTGGGGTGCATCTCGTCGTTCCATTGCGCGTCGTCGGTCAATTGCCCGCGCAGGTCCACGTAGTCGAACATGCCGCCGAAGGCGGCGTCGCGCTTGACCGGCTCGAGTACGCGCTCGACGAAACCGTCGATCAGGCGACGGGTGAAGTCGCGCCATGCGTCGATGCCGCCGTCGATCACGGTCTCGATGTTCGGCCCTATCCACGGGCCGACCGATTTCTTCAGCAAGGCGGCGGCGCCGAGGTTGCGCAAACCCAGTTCGGCTGCACTGCCGATGCGCCGTGGATAGTCGTACGTGTGCGCGATGATCGGTACGTCGGGGCGGACCTGGTGGAATGCCTCGACGAAGAACCCATAGGCTTCGCGTACCTGTTCGTAACGGCCGGTCGCGACGATGACATCGAACGCCTGGCTGGCGCTCAGGCCACGCCGCCCGGCCAGGGCATCGTGCAGCCATGTGTCGACGAAGTCGTTGCCGCCGGCGCTCAGCAGCACGGCATCGAACCGATAGCGCGTGAACCAGCCGATGAGATCGTCGACGTTGTCCTCGGTGAACATCGATCGCCCGGGGTGGGCGGCTTGCGGAGCCGCCTGGTCGCCGCTGCGTTCCACCCGGAAGAACAGGCCGCCCTTGCCGAACTGCGGCACGCCGCGCGCCTCGTCTTCCGGGGCGGGGGACACGATCCAGTCGAGCAGGTTCATCGCCAGCGGCGTGGAAAACCAGGAGTCGCCCTCGCAGAGGATCACGGGGGTGTGTTCGAGCGCGTGCTGGCTCTTGAGGCCCATGTACATGGCACGGAACTGGCCACGCTGGGACAGGGCGGAGGATTGCGGCATGGCGTGTCCTCGTTCGGCGGACCCGTCGATCCTACCACCCCGCCATCGTGGGGTTGCCTTGACGATGGTTTTCCCCGGTCCCAAACTCGCCCGGTCGCGGCAGGGGGCCGCGGCCTACCAGGGGAAAGCCATGAAGGGTTTGGCAAGGAAGTGGGCGACCTTCGTCGTCTTGTCGTTGTTCGTATCCATGGCGCATGCGTCGGCGCTCTCGGATCTGCCATGGCAGTTCGGGCCGACCAAGGTGCAGGTGGGTCCGCAAGCCACGATCGACGTGCCCGATGGCTATGCCTTCCTCGATCCGGAGGGCACGAAGCGGCTCAATGTGCTGATGGAGAATCCGCCGGACGAGACCGATACGTACACGCTCGCGCCGACCGACATGCGTTGGACCGCCTTCTTCGACTACGACGACATCGGCTACGTCAAGGACGACGAGAAGCTCGACCCCGACGATATCCTGAAGTCCGTCAAGGAAGGTACCGAGGAAAGCAACAAGGAACGTCGCTCGCGCGGCTGGGACACGCTCACCCTGGTCGGCTGGAAGAACCCGCCGCAGTACGACACGCGGTTCAAGTCGTTGGCCTGGTCGTTCCTGGCGCGCAACGACAAGTCCCAAACGGAAGTGGTGAACTACAACGCGCGCATCCTCGGCCGAAGTGGCGTCATGAACGTGGTGCTGGTGTCTGATCCGGAATCGCTCGACGCATCGGTCGCGGATTTCAAGGATGCGCTGGATGGTTTCGCGTTCACTCCAGGCCAGGCCTATACCGATTTCCATGCGGGCGACCGCGTGGCCGAGTACGGCCTCGCCGCCTTGATCACCGGAGGCGTGGCCGCGGTGGCGGCCAAGAAGGGATTCTTCGCCGTGATAGCCACGTTCTTCGCGGCGGCCTGGAAGTTCATCCTCATCGGTCTCGCCGCTGTCGGCGGCGCGATCAAGCGCCTGTTCGGGCGCAAGGCGTAAACGCCGGGATGTTGCCGCATGCGTGGTGGCTGCTGGCAGGCGTCGCGGGGATGTATCTCTACGACGCCGTGCTGCTCATCTATCACAACGAGGTGGTGTTCTTCGAACGGAGGGACGGCCGCTGGTCGTTCTCCGTCGGTTCGGACTTCGAACTGGCGGGACGGCATGTCTACATGCCACCCTTGCTCGCGCCCGGCCGGCCCCTGCTGCGCTTGCGCTGGTCGTCCCGCCTCGCCCCGCTCGACATCGCCTCGCCGCATGGTTTGCGTGCCTGGCGAGCCGGTGTGGCCGCCACGGTGTTTCCGGTCACGCTCGTGGCCTTGCTGTTCGCCGCGATGCCCGCCGTCTTGTTCACGTCGGTATGGGTGCTCCTGGGCTGGATGGTCGCGTTGTACGTCGCCATCGTCCTGGCCGTGCTGCGGACCTGGCGGATGCGCAAGCTCACGGGGCTCGGCGGCAAGGCCTTCGCTTCGTTGGCCTCCGATGCCTTGCTCTGCGCGCCCTACGCGCTGAACATCGTGCGGAAACAGGGAATGCATGCCGCGGAACGCTTCGACCTCGTGGCCGCGGCCCATGCCTTGCTCGATAGCGGCGAACGTGCGCGCCTGACGGCGGCCATCCACGCGAGGCTGCATCGGCAGATGGATCTCGAAGACCTCGGCAGTGAACGGCACGCGCAATTGCAGACTTACCTCCTACAGATCGAAGGCGCCCTGGCATGACCACGCTCGAATTCGTCGTCATCGCCGCCTGCCTGGCGATCGGCTACAAGTACACGTCCGCGTTGCTGGGCAAGCGCGACGAGCCCGCCCCGGACGACCGTCCCCTGGACACCACGCCGCTCTTCGAGCGGCCGCTGCCATGGCACGAGGTGCTGGGAGTGCTTCCGGAGGCGACGCATGAGGAGATCGTGGCCGCCTACCGCACGCGGATGAGCCAGTACCACCCGGACAAGGTGGCCAACATGGGAGAGGATATCCGCGCGCTGGCCGAACGCCGCGCGAAGGAGATCAACGCGGCCTACGCGGAGGCTTGCGCCGCACGGCCCGCCTGAGCGGGTCGGCGGAAAGGAATCAGCGGATGCGGCCGCCGCCGAAGTGTCCGGTGCCGCCGCCCACGGAAATGCTGACCCCTCCGGTGGGATGCTCGCAGCTGCCGAAGGCCTGGCTGAGGCTCACCGTGCCCGCCTGGTAGTTGCCGCTGCCGCCGTGGCTGGCGCTGACCACGCCCGTGCTGACACTGCCGTGCACCTGCGGCTTGTTGTAGGTGGCGTCGTCGCAGCGGGGGCCATCGTCTTCCACGTCGGCACCGGTCATGCGGCCGCTGGTGTCGCCGTAGTAGGTGCCGGGCGGGTCCTTCGGCCGGGACGGCGTCACGGCGACGCTTTCGCCGCTCTTCGTCACCGCCGTTCCGGACACGCCTTGGGTGGTGGCCGGGGGCGCGGTGCTGCTGGAAGAGGCGGGCACGTAGTCCGCCGGCAGCCTGAGGTTGAGCGGTTTCTCCTGCGCCATGGCGGCCGTGGCGAGGAGGGAAAGGGCGGTGAGGGCGAGGATCGGTTTCATGGGACGCTCCGGGTTAGGCCATGGAACGCTTCAGGGCGCGTCCGGTGTACCGGCCTTGGAACACCGGGATGCCACCGGAGTTCCCGGCCTTTCGCCACCTTACTCCGCCAGCGCCTCGTCGGCGTCCTCGGGCACGCTTTCGCCAAGGCGGGCGCGCAGGCTGTCGATCTCGCGGCGAAGGTTGCGGTTTTCGGCTTCGAGTTCGGCGACCTGTTCGCGCAAGGCCTTCACCTCGTCGGTCGGCTTTTCACGCGGCTTGCGCTTCGACTCCCGGACGCGCTTGGCCGCTTCCTTCAGCTCCGCGTCGCCGGCGGTGGCCGCGGCGCGCTGTTCTTCCTCGGGCAGGCTGGCCACGGCCGCCGCCGCGCTGATCGACAAGGTCCCGGATTTCACCGCGGCGACCACCTCCGGGGCGGCCTCCTTGCGGATCTTTTCGATCATCCCGACCTGGTTGCTGCTGATCCTGGCTTCGCGCGCGATGTCCTTGCGGGTCTCGGCGGGAGGGGCCTTGGCCGGCTTCCCCTGTGCCGGCTGCGCGCCGGCGGCATCGAAGGGCAGGTCGGACGCCGCGTCGGCACCCTCGGCCGCGGCCATGCGGGCACGCCGCTCGGCGAGGATCTCGCGCTTGCGCAAGGCCAGCACGCCGCGCTGGAAGTCCGAGACGCTGCGCCGTCCCAGGTGCTGTTCGATCATCCACAGGTGCACGTCGTCCATGGACTGGAAACGCTCGTTCTGCACGGTGGTGAACGGGATGTCGTGCTTGCGGCAGATGCCGTACCGGTTGTGTCCGTCGACCAGCGTGTCGCCCCATAGCACCAGCGCGTCGCGGCAGCCTTCGGTGAGCAGGCTGCGCTCCAGCGCCTCGTACTCGTCGGGGGTCAGCGGGTCGATGTAGGCCTTGAGGTCTTCGTTGATGACGATATGCATGATGCGGCTACAGGCGGACGCGACGGCGGGGGCGGCATTCTAGTGCCTGCGACGGAACCGTGCAGGAATCCAGCCTCCGCCGCGCCAGGACCCATGACCGACGGCCGTTGGCGGCCACGAAAGGACATGAGAGCCTTGGCCGACATAGGGGCGTCGCTCACGGGAGGGGTCGGATGGTCAGTCGTCGCGAGTTCATGCAGGCCGCGCCGTTGGGCGCGCTTTCCCTGGCGGGCCTGGGCCTGGCCTGGCCCGCGGCACACGCCGCCGCCAGGACGCCACGTTCGATGCAGGACATCCCCGTTGAAAAGATCGTCTCCCTGGCTGGCGACAACGTGCCGAGGAAACCGGCGCAGTACCCCGCCCAATTGGCCGAGATACTCAAGGACGCCAGCGATGTGGGGGACTCGTATCTCACCGAAGGCGCCGTGGGACGCCTGGAGGCGCAGTTCGCGAAGTTGTTGGGCAAGGAGGACGCGGCCTTCATGCCGACCGGTACCATGGCCAACCAGATCGCCATCCGGATCCTGAGCGGCGACCGTTCGCGCGTGCTGCTGCAGAAGGAAAGCCACGTCTATCGTGACGAGGCGGACGCGGTCGCCGTGATGAATGCGATCAACCCCGTGCCGGTCGACGGCGGGGCTTCGGACGGCCTCTACGACGCCGTGGCCGCGGCCTTCGCGCAAAGCGCCGAGAAACCTTACCCGGTCGAGATCGGTGCGGTATCGATCGAGAGCCCCGTGCGGCGGCTGGATGGCGCGGCGGTCTCGCAGGAAACGGTGTCGAAGATCGGCGAGCTCGCACGGAGCAAGCGCACGGGCATGCACCTGGATGGCGCCCGCTTGTTGTTGATGCATGGCCACGAGGACTTCGACCTGCAGCGCTATTGCGCGCCGTTCGATTCGGTCTATGTGTCGCTTTACAAGTACCTGGGCGCGCCGTTCGGCGCCGTGTTGGCGGGCGACAAGGCCTTCGTCGCGAAAGCACGCCTGGCGCGCCACGTGTTCGGCGGCACGATCTACCACGGCTGGATAGCCGCGGCGATCGCATCGAAGACACTGGCTGGCTTCGACCAGCGGTTCGCTCGCGTGCATGCCGAGGCGGAGAAGTTGCTCGGCTTGCTCGGCGCCATGCCTGGAGTCGAAGTGCAGCGCGTACCGAACGGCAGCAACATCGCCTTCCTCAAGCTCGACGAGCGGATGGCCACGGGATTGCGGGAACGCCTGTTGGAGCGCGACATCGTCGTCGGCTCGGTCCGTGAAGGCAGGTTGCAACTCACCTTCAACGAAACGATCCTGCGCAAGCCGGTGGCGGCGATCGCGGCTGCCTTTTCGCCTTAGCTCGCGGACGATCCCGCCGTAAAGGCAACCTTCGCCGGCCTGGAGTCGACATGCGTTCTTTCCGCATCGCAAACCTTGGCTTGATCGTCCCCTTCGTCGCTATCGCCGCCGGTAGCGATAGTCCATCGCATTCGGTGGAGCCGTGGACACCGGCCGGTGTGTCGAGCGGCTCGTTCGAGTCGCATGCCGCGTTCGATCCGCGAAATGGCGACCTCTACTTCGTCCGCAGCAGCAAGTCGTTCTCGGGCTGGCGCATCCTCGTATCACACCGCGAAGGCAAGCGCTGGTCGCCGCCCGTGCCGCCATCCTTCGCCGGTCCCGGCCTCGAGGCCGATCCCTGGTTCACTCCGGACGGCAATCGCCTGTACTACATCTCGTCCCGGGCCACGGCTGGCCTGAAGAGCAAGGATCTCGATATCTGGCAGGTGGATCGTGGGCCGGACGGGCGTTGGGGAACACCGTCGCGCCTGCCGGCTCCGGTCAATTCGAGCGAGGCGGAATGGTTTCCCCGGCTCGCACCGGATGGCTGGTTGTATTTCGGATCGAACCGGCCCGGTGGTTTCGGCAAGAACGATATCTGGAGAGCCCGCCAGGACCCTTCAGGTCGATGGACGGTCGAAAATGCAGGTGCGGGTCTCAACACGGCAGGCGACGAATACGAAGCGCTTCCCTCGCCGGACGGTTCACGACTGATCCTCAATGCGGACGGCGCGTTCTACGAATCGACGTGGACGGGTACCGCGTGGTCTCCACGGGTGAAGCTCGGCCCGGACATCAACGTCAACGGCACGGAGATCGGCGCTGTGTTTTCGCCGAGCGGCAAGTCGTTGTTGTTCGCCCGCGACACGGGCGAGCCGAAGTCCGGCGAGTTCTTCGTCTGGCGGCTCGGGGAAACGGAAGACTGGCCACCCTGAGGCGGTCAGCCACCGGACGCGGATCGGATTCAGGCTGATGTGGCTGGCTTGAGCAGGTCGGACAGGCCGACGCGATGCAGCATCTCCGCACGAAGGCGATCGAGTACCGCGAAGCCCACGTTCGCGCCGTCTTGCGTCGGGTCGTAGTGGAAGCGGAACGGGCGCGTGCCGAAGGGCATGTCCACGATCTCCACGATGCCCTTCGCGACGCCGCCGACATCGGCATCATCCGGAACGATCTCGGCGAATGCCTTCTGGACCTGCTCGCCAAAACCCTTGTAAGGGCCGGCTTCGTAGTCGGCGAGGCGGGCTTCATCCGCGGGACGCCCCGAATGGGCGAAGTGGTTGGTGCCCTTGGTGAAGGCGCCCGGCACGACGATCGAGGTCTCGATGCCCCAGCGCGAGAGTTCGCGCGCATATTGCACCGCCAGCGCATCCATCGCGGCCTTCGCGGCGAAGTAAGGCGACAGGTAAGGCGGTGTGCCGCCGGCCGAGCTGCTGCTGGAAATCCATACCAGGAGACCTTGCTTCGCGGCGCGCATGTGAGGAAGCGCCGCGCGGTTGACCCGCTGCGTCCCCAGCACATTGACGTCGTATTGCTGGGCGAACTGTTCGGGCGTGAAGGCTTCGGCGGGGCCGAACATCATGTGGCCGGCGTTGTGGACAAGGACATCGATGCGCCCGCTCTGCTTGATGACGGCCTCGATGGCTGCTTCGGCCGAGTCCTCCGATTGCACGTCGAGTTCGAGTGCCCGCAGGTCGATGTTTTCGGCGGCCGATAGCTGGGCCATCTCGGCCGCGTTTCCCGCATTGCGCCCGGCCACGTCGCGCATCGACGCGTACACGATGTGGCCGGCGCGGGCGAGCGCTTCGGCGGTGATGCGGCCGAAACCGCTGGAGGCGCCGGTGATCAGGATGATTTTCTTGCTCATGACAGGATGTCCTGGGTGGGATGTCGTTCGAAGGGGATCAGATGACGCCGCCATTGGCGCGCAGTACCTGGCCGTTGATCCATGCACCGTCCGGGCCGGCGAGGAACGCCACCGTGCTGGCGATGTCTTCCGGCTGGCCGAGGCGTTCCAGCGGCGAGAGCTTCGCCAACTGGTCGATGACGGCCTGAGGCTTGCCATCGAGGAAGAGCGCGGTGGCCGTGGGGCCGGGAGCCACGGCATTCACCGTGATGTCGCGGCCGCGCAATTCCTTGGAGAGGACGTGGGTCATGGCTTCCACGCCAGCCTTGGTGGCCGCGTATACGGCGTAGTTGGGTTGGTAGAGGCCGACGACGCTGGACGACAGGTTGATGATGCGGCCGCCTTCGCGCAGTCGCTTCGCCGCTTCGCGGAGCATGTTGAAGCTGCCCTTGAGGTTGATGGCGACATGGCTGTCGAACAGCGCGTCTTCGGTATCGGCGATGCTCGAAAGCTTCATGATGCCGGCGTTGTTGACGATGACGTCCACGCCACCGAAGGCCGCCTGCGCGGCGTCGAACATGCGTGCCACGGCGGCGCCGTCGCTGACATCGGCCTGCGCGGGAATGGCGCGGCCGCCGGAAGCCTCGATGGTGGCGACCAGGCCCTCGGCCTCCGCCGCGCTGCCGGCGTAGTTGACGACGACGGTAAAACCGTCGGCCGCAAGCCGCTTGGCGATGGCGGCACCGATGCCGCGCGAAGCACCCGTCACGATGGCCACCTTGTTCGTCTCGTTCATGATTTCGTCTCCAGAAGGGCCACCCGTGGTGGGCGGCGTGGGACGAACTATCGGCGCTTGAGTTCGCCGAATAATCTAGCTAGTTTTGGCAACACAATTCCGTAATTGCGAACAATAGAGGCGATGGATGGATCGACTCGAAGCCATGCGGCTGTTCACCCGCGTCGTCGATCGCCGGAGCTTCACCCAGGCCGCCAACGACCTGGAGATCCCCCGCTCGACGGCCACCCAGGTCATCAGGCAGTTGGAAGACCGGCTAGGGGTGAAACTGCTGCAGAGGACGACGCGAACCGTTCGTCCCACCCTCGACGGCGAGGCCTACTACCGCCGTTGCCTGGCCATCCTCGACGATATCGAAGATGCGGAAGGCGCCTTCAGCGGGGCGGTACCCAAGGGCATGTTGAGGATCGAGGTGCAGGGGACCCTGGCCCGCCACTTCCTGATGCCGAGCCTTCCGCGTTTCTTCGCCGCGTACCCGCAGATCGAGATCGCCATGAGCGAGAGCGACCGCTGGGTCGACGTCATCCGCGAGGGCTGCGATTGCGTGCTGCGCTATGGAGCCCTGCCGGATAGTGACCTGATCGCGAGGCCCGTCACGTCGCTCGAACGGATCACCTGTGCCGCAACCAGCTATCTGGAGAAGTACGGTGCCCCAGCGCGTCTCGACGACCTGGCGAATCACCGGGCCGTGTGCCTCCGCTCCATCACCACGGGGGCATTGAGGCCGTTCGAGTTCATCGAGGCCGGCCAGGTCACCAAGGTGGACATGGCGGTACCGTTATCGGTCACGGGAACGGAGAGCTTCCTGGAAGCGGTGCGGCTCGGCTTCGGTCTTGCGCAAATGCCGTTGTTCCACATCGAACGCGACCTTGCCGAAGGGCGTTTGCAGCGGGTGCTCGCACCGTATGCGCTGCCGCCGGGACCGGTGTCCATCCTGTATCCGAGGGCCCGCCAGTTGAGCCCGCGCGTGCGCGTGTTCATCGACTGGGTGATCCAGCAGTTCAGCCCCGTAGAACGATAGACTTCGACGGGGGGCATTGATGGGGAGGCGTGGCGTATGAAGGCTAAAGATCTGTCGGGAAACGAGTCGGCGTCCAGGTTGATCGACGAGCGGATCGCGAGCCTCGGAGACTGGCGCGGCGAGACATTGGCGAGGATGCGCCAGCTGATCCATGAGGCCGACCCGGAGGTCGTCGAGACCTGGAAGTGGATGGGAACGCCGGTATGGGAGCACGACGGCATCATCTGCACCGGCGAAACCTATAAGGCGAAAGTGAAACTGACCTTCGCCAAGGGCGCCTCGTTGAAAGATCCCTCGAAGCTGTTCAATTCAAGCCTGGACGGGAACGTGAGGCGTGCCATCGACATCGGCGAGGGCGAGGAGGTCGACGCGGATGCGTTCAAGGCGCTCGTTCGCGCCGCTATTACGCTCAATGCGTCCGGTGGGAAGGCGGCGAAGCGGGAAAAATAGGGCCCGGCGAATTTTTTCCGACGGCCTGTCGAAATCCGCTGCGGCCGTTCGACGATAGGTGAAGGCAGCCCATCGGCGCCTCTCACGGGCCGGCTGAAACCGCCCGTCATCAGGAGGAATTCCATGCACAAGGCTAAGCGGACGATCGGCATCATGAGTTTCGCGTTGCTTGCGGCGTTCGGTATATCGCAGCAAGCCATGGCGCAGGGCACGCAGAAGGCCGAAGGTACGGCGCCTTATCCAACGATGGCACCGGTCGATCAATACCTCATGGCGAACCGGGACGACGAAATCGCCCTGGCGCGAAGCGCGGCTCCCGCATCCATTTCCCGTGATGCGACGGTCCTGGTTCTGGGACGGAAGGGTTACGAAACAGCGACCGAAGGCAAGAATGGCTTTGTCTGCGTGGTGGGCAGGAGTTGGACGGGACCGTTCGACTGGCCGGAATTCTGGAACCCGAAGATAAGGGCTGCCGATTGCTTGAATCCGCAGGCCGCACGGGCGATCGTGCCCATCTTCCATCTGCGCGCAAGGCTGGCGATGGCCGGCCGGTCGAAGGCGGAGATGCTGTCGGCGGTCAAGGCCGCGTACGAAAAGAAGCAACTGCCGGAACTCGAAAGCGGCGCGATGGATTTCATGATGTCGAAATCGTCGTACCTGACCGACGAAGGCGGGCACAACATGCCGCACCTCATGTTCGACACCCTGGTCAAGGACGGCAAGGATTGGGGTTCCGGTGCGGAGGGCTCGCCGGTCATGTCCAGCCCTTACTGGTTCATGTCTCCGAACCCGCAGGACCAGACGAAGGGGTTGCCGCCCATCCTGGTATTTCTGGTCGGGGTGGGAACGTGGTCCGATGGGACGCCGGCGGATATGCATGGTCACTGATACCGGGCATCCCTAAGGTGTCACGGTTAAAACAGCACGTGCATAGGGCAGTTAGAATACGCCCTATGCAACCCACCGCCCCCTCAGCCTTCCGCCTGACCGTCGCCCCCATGATGGACTGGACGGACCGCCATTGCCGGTACTTCCACCGTCTGCTCTCCCCGCACGCCCGCCTTTACACGGAGATGGTCACCAGCGCCGCGCTGGTGCGCGGCAACCAGTTGCGTCTGCTGGAGCACAGCCATGAAGAGCATCCGGTGGCTCTGCAGCTGGGCGGCAGCGATCCCGTGGAACTGGCCAAGGCCGCCGTGATGGGAGCGCAGGCGGGCTACGACGAGATCAATCTCAACGTGGGGTGCCCGTCGGATCGGGTGCAATCCGGCAAGTTCGGCGCCTGCCTGATGCGCGAGCCGGAACTCGTCGGCGAATGCGTCCGGGCGATGGCCGACGTGGCCGACGTGGTCGACGTGCCGGTGACGGTGAAATGCCGCATCGGCGTGGACGACCAGGACGAATATGCCGACCTGCAGCGCTTCACCACGACGATGGTCGAGGCGGGCGTGAGGATTCTCGTGGTCCATGCCCGCAAGGCCTGGCTCGATGGCCTCAGCCCCAAGGAAAACCGGGAGATCCCGCCGCTGGACTACGGGCGGGTGTACCGGTTGAAGCGGGAATTCCCGGAACTGACGATCGTCATCAACGGCGGCATCACCACGGTGGAAGCCGTGCGCGAGCACCTGGCTCACGTCGATGGCGTGATGCTCGGCCGGGCGGCCTATCACGACCCCTTCGTCCTGGCGAAGCTGGAGGCCGATCTCTACGGCACGCCATTGCCCGAACGGTCCGACATCCTCGAACGGATGCGTATCTACATCGATGCCGAACTGGCTCGTGGCACGCCGTTAAAGCACATCACCCGGCACATCCTCGGGCTGTACCAGGGCGAGCCCGGTGCGCGCGGCTTCCGCCGCCAGCTGTCCGAAGGCGCCCATCTGCCCGGGGCCGACTGGCGCCTGATCGAAACGGCGCTCGCCGCGTTTCGGCAGGCCGCATGATTCCCCATACCCCTCACGAGGCCCGCACCGCATGATCGTCACCGAGCGTCTGATCCTTACCCCGAGCGCCGTCTCCGATTTCGACGACTGCCATGCGATGAGGACGGACCCGGAGGTGATGCACTTCATCGGCGGCATCGCGCCGGGGGAAGACACCTGGATCCGGCTGCTCCGTAACGTGGGGCATTGGACGTCCTTCGGCTACGGCCTCTTTACCTTGCGCGAGAAAGACGGTGGCCGCTTCGTCGGCGAGATGGGCCTGGCGCATTTCCGCCGCGGCCTGGGCGACCGCTTCGATCCGTTCCCGGAGGGCGCCTGGGCGCTGGCGCGCCCGGCACATGGCAAGGGTTATGGCGCCGAAGCGCTGCGGGCCGTCCACGACTGGTTCTTCGAGCGGCGCGGGGTGGGCCGGACGGTCTGCCTCATCGATCCGGCGAACCTGGCGTCCGTACGGCTGGGCGAACGCCTCGGCTACCGGGCGTTCGACCAGGCCGACTACAAGGGAAAGACGCAGACGATGTTCGAGCGCGTCCCCTAGCCGATCGAAGGGGCCATGGCGCCCCCGGACCAGGGTGCCCGGGTTTCGTTCAGCTTCGGGCTGGGCGGGGCTGGGCATGATCGGTCGACTAGCCAGACCCCGGTCGCTTTCCGTCAGACATGAAAATCACGTTTCGTCCGCTACTTTTCGCCGCGCTCAGCCTTGCCTTGCCCGCCGTCGCCCAGACCGACCAGTCGTTGACGCTGGAACAGGCGGTAAGCAAGGTGCAGAAGGATACCGGGGGAAAGGTGCTGTCGGCGGATACGCGGCTGGTGGAGCGCGGCAGAATCACCGAATACCGGGTCAAGGTGCTCACCCTCGACGGACACGTCAAGGTGGTGCCCGTCCGTACCGAAACCGCCAAGCCCCTGGACGTCAACGCCGGGGATAACAAGGAGAAACATTGATGCGAATCCTGCTGGTAGAGGACGAGGCCCCGCTGCGCGAGACGCTCGCCGCACGCCTCAAGCGCGACGGTTTCGCCGTCGATGCGGCGCAGGACGGCGAAGAGGGCCTGTACCTCGGTCGCGAAGTGCCGTTCGATCTCGCCATCATCGACCTGGGCCTGCCCAAGTTGTCGGGCATGGACCTGGTGAAGGCCCTGCGAGAGCACGGCCAGCGCTACCCGATCCTCATCCTTACCGCCCGCGGCAGCTGGCAGGACAAGGTCGAGGGCCTGAAGTACGGCGCCGACGATTACCTGGTGAAGCCCTTCCATGTCGAGGAATTGCTGGCACGCATCAACGCGCTGGTGCGCCGTGCCAGCGGCTGGTCCAAGCCGGTGCTGGCCTGCGGCCCGATCAAGCTCGACACCACGGCGCAGACGGTCACCGTCGAAGGGCGCCAGGTCGACCTCACCAGCTACGAATACAAGGTGCTGGAATACCTGATGATGCATGCGGGCGAGCTGGTCTCCAAGGCCGACCTCACCGAGCACATCTACCAGCAGGACTTCGACCGCGATTCCAACGTGCTGGAAGTCTTCATCGGCCGCCTGCGCCGCAAGCTCGATCCGGAAAGCGCGCTCAAGCCCATCGAGACCGTTCGTGGCCGTGGCTACCGGTTCGCCATCCCGCGCAACGAAGCGGACGAAGACTGATCGCCCGCGGGTGGCGAGGGCAAGGTGCCGCGCCACCCGCAGGTAAGCTCGAAGCATGGACAACGCTTCCCCGATCAAACGCCGGCCCCTCTCGCTGGCCGCGCGAGCGGCGCTGGCGACCGGTTTCGCGCTGGCCGCCTTCCTCGGCCTGACCGGCCTCGCGCAGAACAAGGCCAACTACGCGTCCGAGCTGTCGGCCATGCACGACCGGCTGCACAACTACGCCATCGCGTATATCACCGGCACGGATATCACACGGGCCGGCAAGGTCACCACGCCAGACAGCCAGCCCAATCCGGACTTCTCCCGGCCCGGTTCGGGGCTTTACGCGATCATCGTCGGCAACGACGGTTTCCGATGGGAGTCGTCGTCCGCGCTGGGGCGCGATTTCGATTTCGTGCGCATGCTCTCGCCCGGCGAAACCGCCTTCGAGCCGGTGGAGACACGCAGTGGCAAGCTCTATGTCTTCAGCTACGGCGTCTCGCTGGACAGCACGGACAAGCGCAGCGTGCCATTGACCTTCGCCGTGGCGCAGACGGAAGACCAGTTCGAACGCCAGGTGGCGACGTACCGGCGCACGCAGTTCCTATGGCTCGCAATGCTCGGCATGATGCTCATGCTGCTGCAGCTTTTCCTGTTGCGCTGGAGCCTGTTGCCATTGCGCCGGGTATCCAGCGATCTCGCCCACATCGAACGCGGCACGCGGGATCACCTCGATGGACCGTATCCCGTGGAACTCACGGTGCTCACCCGGCGCCTCAACGCCTTCATCGACAGTGAGCGCGAGCAACGGTCGCGTTACCGCGACACCCTGGCCGATCTCGCGCATAGCTTGAAGACCCCGCTGGCGGTGGTGCGCTCGCAACTGGAGAGCGGCGGCGACGCCGACAACCTGCGCGGCGACATCCTCGACCAGGTGCGAAAGATGGATGAGATCGTCGCGTACCAGCTTTCCCGCGCGGCCACGTCGGGCCGGCGCACCATCGCCTCGGTGGAGCCGATCGCCGGGCATGCCGAAGATCTCGTGCAGAGTCTCGAAAAGGTCTATGCGGCGAAGAATGTGCTTTGCGAGTTCGAACTCGAAGAGGGCGTGACCTTTCCCGGCGAGCAGGGCGACCTGCTCGAACTCATGGGCAACCTTGTCGAGAACGCCTTCAAATGGGCATCGCATCGCGTGCTGCTCACGGCGCGGTCCGTCGGCAAGGTGCGTGGCCGCAGTGGCCTCGAACTGGTCGTCGAAGACGACGGTCCGGGTATTCCCGACGAGAAGATCGAGAAGATCCTCCAGCGTGGCGTGCGCGGTGACGAACGCGTGCAGGGCCACGGCATCGGCCTGTCCATCGTGCAGGACATCGTGAAGGCCTATCAGGGCGAACTGCATGTCGATCGCTCCGAGGAACTTGGCGGGGCCCGGTTTAGCGTGAAGCTTCCGCCGCCTTGATGGTTCGAGGGGCGGGGTATCGCCGCTGAAGCGGCTTCCTATCAGGGCGAGGGGTGTTTCCCATCAGGAGGATGGGGTGTTGGTCAGGTGGTTGGCGAGGGGCCGTAGAAGGCGTCGAGCAGGCGTGCGACGTCGGGCTCGGCTTCGCGGAGCAGGGCCGGTTGCGAGAAATGCAGTTCGCTGGTCACGGCGAAGTATTCTTCCGGCGCCTCGGCGGCGTAGGGATCGATCGCCGTCCTTCTGCCTCGTTCCACCGCCTTGGACAGGCGGTCGTAGCCTCGCTGCATCGTCTGGATCCACTGCCGCCGGTTCATCGACGACGGTAACGGCGGCACGCCGTTGGCCGGGCCCGCGAGCATGTCGAGCTTATGCGCCATCTCGTGGATCACCACGTTGAAACCGTCCCATGGCGCTTCCAGGTCGAGCGCCACGTCGGCGAGCGACAGGATCATGGGTCCCCGTTCCCATGCTTCGCCGATCAAGGTGTCGTCGCTGTCGGTCACCACGCCGGTAGGGGCGTCACGATGGCTGCGTCGTACATTGAACTCGCCGGGATAGACCAGGATGTTGGTCCAGCCCTTGAAGGCCTTCGGGCCGTGCGGGAGCGCGGGCAGGCTGGCCTGCATGGCGATCACCAGTCGCCAGAAATCGTCCAGGGGCGCATCGCCCATGGCGTGGAAGCGCTTGTCGTGCAGGAAGATCGCCGCCAGCTGGCGCAGGTAATGCGCGCGCGGAGCATCGAGGGCGTTCGCGAGCGGCACGCGCTGGATGGCCTGCCGCCATGCCGCGTCGTCGATCGGTGGGACGGGCGCGCGGAAGCGCGCGATCAACGACTGGAAGAAGCCCAAGGTGATCGGCCGGAACGAATCAGAACATCGACCCGGGGAGCAGCGACTGCCAGCTCGGCGAGGAAGAGCGCATGGGCAGGCCATCGTCGTGCACGCCGTCGCCGGCGTCGACCGGAGGGGGCATCGGCGTCGGGTTGGCGCTGCGCCGTGGCGCGGTCACCGGACGCGACGAATCGATATCGCCACCACCGCCATCGCGGCCGCCACCCTGCGGCGATCGCGCGCTGCCTTCGAACGACGACGAGGAGGTGCTGCCCATGGAAAGCAGACCACTGGTCGGGTCGATGTCGGAAGCGGCGGCGGTGCCGGCGGCACCGACGAGGCACAGACATCCGAAGATGTACGGTCTGGCGTTCATCGGTAAACCCTGAGGCCCCTCGGGACGAAAAGGGGGACAACCGATCCTCGCAGAAAATTCACGAGGGTGCCAGTGCTGGAGGTCGCCGGGTGCCGCTCCCGGTCCCGGGCGGGCGAAAAGGGCGCCACTGCCCTAGAATCGTCCGATGTCCCGGCTTTCCCCACCCTCGACAGCGGCCTCCTGACGGCCCGACGGCAACCATGCTCGCACGCGATCTCCTCGAAGCCCTTGCCGGCGGCGACGCCGTGTCCGGCGCCGTCCTGGCCAAGAAGGCCGGGGTGACGCGTGCCGCCGTCTGGAAACAGATCGAGGCCTTGCGCCTCAAGGGCGTGCCCGTGGAGGCCAAGGTCGGCGGTGGTTACCGGTTGCCATGGCCGACCGAACTGCTGGACGGCCAGCGTATCCGGGCGGCGTTGCCGCCCGCGATCTCGGCGGGGGTCGGCATGCTCGAGGTGCACTGGGAGATCGATTCCACATCCAGCGAGTTGGCCCGGCGCATTCCCGTGCTCGACGACCTGGCCTTCGTGATATCCGAGAGCCAGTCGGCGGGGCGCGGCCGCCGCGGGCGGCCCTGGCTGTCGCCGCCGGGCATGAACCTGTACCTGTCGGTGCTCAAGCGGTTCGACGCCGGCTTCGCCTCGTTGTCGGGTTTGTCGCTCGCCGTCGGCGTGATGCTGATCCGTGCGCTGGGCGAGGTCGGCATCCGTACACCCGGGCTGAAATGGCCCAACGACGTGCTCGCGGGCAATGCCAAGCTGGCGGGCATCCTCGTGGAACTGTCCGGCGAATACTCCGGTCCGTGCGCGGCGGTGATCGGCGTGGGCGTCAACATCCGTTTGCCGGACGACCTGCACGAACGCGCCGGCCAGCCGATTACCGATCTCGCTTCGGTGACAGGCGGCGACCCGCCGGGCCGCAACCGCTTCGCGAGCGCGGTCGTGGCGGAACTCACCGAGGGACTGCGTACGTTCGAGCGCCACGGCTTCGCGGCATTTGCCGACGAGTACGCGGCGAACGACCTTTTGCGTGGGGAATCCTTGCGCATCATCGATCCGCGCGGCGAATACGTCGCCGTAGGCGAGGGCGTCGACGAACGCGGTGCCTTGCGCGTACGCCGCCCCGATGGGGAGCTCGTCACCGTGGATAGTGCCGAAGTCTCGGTGCGCCGGAGCGCCACATGATCCTGCTGCTGGACCTGGGCAATACCCGCCTGAAGTTCGCCTTGCTGGACGGCAGCGAATTCACGCACCGGGGTGCGTTCGGCTGGGATGCAGATATCGCGCATGAACTGGCCACGCTCTGGGCGTCATGGCCTATGCCCGAACGCATCGTCGGCGCATCCGTGGTCGATTCCGCGCGCGAGACGGCGGTGGCCGTGGCGGCCGACAAGGCCTTCGGTCGCACGCCCGTGTGGGTGCGTACGCTCGCCGAGGCTTGCGGTGTCACGAACGCCTACGCCGAACCGCATCGGCTCGGTGTCGACCGCTTCCTGGCGATGGTGGACGCCCTCGCGGCAGGCCGTGCGCCTTGCGTGCTGGCCAGCGTCGGCACCGCGCTCACGCTGGATGCGCTGGACGGGGAAGGGCGGCACCTGGGCGGATGGATCGCGCCGGGTCCGCTGTTGATGCAGCAGTCGGTGCTCGGTGCCACGGTCCAGGTGCGGCCGGGCCATGCCGGTGCCGTGCGCGACCTCGCCGACAACACCGCCGATGGCCTCGCTTCCGGTTGCTGGCAGGCGTGCGCGGCGCTCGTCGACCGCTTCGTCGATCGATCGGCGCAGCGTCTTGGTGGAAACCCGACGGTGACGCTGGGCGGCGGCGATGCCGATGTACTGGCGCCCTTGCTGGAACACGAGGTCGTCCTGGTACCGGATGCGGTGCTGCGCGGACTCGCCGTGTGGGCGAAGACGCATGCCCGCGCGGACAATATCGCCTAGAATCCCGACGCCGCCGGTTCTTACAGGGGAACGCGCGCAGGCCCCCACTGGAAGCCCAAGGCCACCATGCTGCTGCGTTTGCTGTTCGTCTTGCTGATCGCTCTCAACATCGCGGTGGCCGCGTGGCTGCTGCTGGGCGATTCGGCGACGCACGCGGTCGATCCGACCGACGGCGGCGTGCCGAAGCTGAAGCTCCTCGCCGAATTGCCGGCTCCGCCGGGGAGCGCGACGCCGCCGGTGACATCCGCATCCGCGGCGGCGCCCGCATCCGTCGCCGCCTTGCCGAAGACGGCATCCACCACGGCTCCGGCCGCACCGCTTGCGAAACCCGCAACGAAGGCGGTGGCAGGGGAAACGCTTCTCGCACCCGCCGAGACCGCGCCGACCAGCCCCCGCCGCAGCTACCGTTGCCTGGCCCTGGGGCCATTCGCCAACCAGGTCGACCTGCGCGCGGCGCGCACCGCCATCGCCCCACGCACCGTGCGTAGCCGCCAGCGCCAGGAGCAGACCAGCGAGTCGCACGGCTGGCGGGTCTTCCTGCCCGCCTTGGCCACGCGCGAGCAGGCGCTCGCCCAGGCCCGCCGCCTGGATGCGAAGGGCATCAAGGATTATTTCGTGGTCACCGCCCAGGGCGACCTGCAGAACTCGGTCGCGCTCGGTCTGTTCCACGACCCCGCCAACGCTCGCAAGCGCCGCGACGAGGTCATCGCCGCCGGCTTTCCGGCGCGCATGAGCGAGCGCACCGAGGTCACGCCCGTCTGGTGGCTCGACGTGGTCGTCCCCGACGAGGCCGGTACCGACATCCGTCGGAGCATCCGCACCCCCGGCATCACGGCTAGAACCACCGGGTGCTTCTGATAAACTCTGCGACTTCGCCGGCATAGCTCAGTTGGTAGAGCAACCGCCTTGTAAGCGGTAGGTCCCCAGTTCGAATCCGGGTGTCGGCACCAGAAAAATTTATCCAGAGGCGGGCAGGTCCTGGCGGTTGCCCGGTTATTTCTGCACGCTATGAATGACCGCGTTCACCGCGATCGTTGCAGCGCACGGTCCTGCATTCCATCCGCCGGGCTATCGCTGCGTCGCACCGTGCCAGAGGGGTAGTTGCATGGGTGACTATTCCCCCTCAAAGTCCGTCCCCGGGGACGCTCGACCGAGCCAGTCATACCGGGGGAACAGGACATGAAGAGCCTTGCACATACAGACCTCACCACCTTCTATGGCTCTGCGAGCGAGATCTACGATCACTTGAGAAGGGAGCAGGAAAGAGATGTCTTCCTGCACCAGGTGGCATATACGGCCTTCGTCGGCATGACGATCATCGCGGCGATCGCTTTCTCGACGGGCTGGGCGATCGCGCCGTGGCTGACCGTCGTGGCGGTGTTCTGCTTCGAACGGACGTTGTGGTGGGGCCGCGAGGTCAGTTGCAGGAACCAGACCATGCACATCCTGACCTTCAGGCGCCTGCCAGTCGAGGACATGTCCCCGGCGAACGTGGCCGCGCGGCATTCCGCTTGAGAGAGCGCGTGCGGTCGTAGGGACCCCGGCACCGAAAGCGCAAGATCGGGAACGCGTTGCCGCGGCACGCTACGTACGATGGCTCCACGATACCCATGGGAGCTTTTCATGACTGACCTGGCGCAAGAACGTTGGTTCGAGAGAATGGCTGCCGCGGCGGCGCTGTTGACCGGGCGGCTGGATATACCTCCTTCGCTGGAGGAACTGGCCGCCGCCGCCCATGTGTCGCCGTTCCATTTCCATCGCATCTGGCGTGGACTGACGGGCGAGGCCGTCGGAGCGACCATTGCGAGGCTTCGCATAGAGGCCTCGCAACAGAAGCTTCGCGCCGCTGGCGGATCGGTGACCAGCGTTGCGATGGAAACAGGTTTCGCGACACCGCAGGCGTTCGCACGGGCGTTCCGTCGGTTGACGGGGACAACGCCTTCGAACTTCGCACGCGGCGAGCCGGTCAGTGCGCGCTCGCTGCCCGATTCGGACGTCCGGATCGTCTTGCGTGAACCCGTTGAAATCGTCGTCCTGCGGCGGGTCGGCGCCGACTATGTCGCCATGAACGAAGCATACGGACAGCTGTGGGCATGGGCGGAGGGCGAGGGCCTGCTGGAAAACCTGCAAGGCATCTATGGCGTAGCAGTCGACGATGCCGCCAGCGTCACCGAAGGCGAAGCGCGCTACGACGCCTGCCTCGCGCTGCACGCGGATGCCCCGCAACCCTTCTTGAATTCGACGCTCCGAGGCGGGAGGTACGCTAGCCTGACTCACCAAGGCTCCTACGATGGATTGCCGGCTGCCGAAGCCTGGCTGATGGGGCACTGGTTGACCGGTTCGAGTTACGAGCCCGCGGACGCGCCACTCGTTCATCATTTCCTCAACGATCCGGATGCGACGCCCGAAGCAGAGTGGCTTACCGAGGTACTGCTTCCTTTGCGGGACGAGACGCATTGACGGGATCAGGCACCGCCCTCGCGCTCGCGCGGAAACTGCCGGTCGAGCACGACCGACAGCGCGCGGTGGTCGATCGGGCCATGTGCGATGCGTTGTTCGAGCAGGGCGGCGGCCAGTTCGCGTTCTTCTTCCGTGCAGGCGTAACCGTTGGCCCGAAGGTAGAACACGACGAACATCTGCACCCGCCAGGGCAGGCGGGTGAAGGGGTGGATCCCTTGTCTGAGGTCCGAGGGAGCGATCACGCGGCAGGTCCTTGCGATGCGTGGAGGACAGCAATGGGTGTGCCAAGGCCCGAAGGCGCCGCGTGGTGGCGGCTGGCCGCCTCGCGTTGTCTCTTCGGAGCGTCCGCGGACACGAGAACGCGGACAATACGGACATCGCTGAGGCAACATCTGCCGTTTGCGCCGGGCTAAACCTTCCCATCCTCGTGGGCATCTACCCAGTTCGCACGCTCCGCATGTCGAAGGGGAAGGAAACGTGGGATTTGCATCGACCAGGCTCAGGGCGACGGCAGGCGTCGCGCTGCTTGGTACGCTCATCGGTTGCGCGACGCCCGGCGCGCGTGACGACTCCCGCCGGCAGGCCGTGGAACATGGCCTCCGGCCCCGCGTGGAAGTGGCCGGTGAGCCGGCCATGCAGTGGAACGTCTACGAACGGATGCGGCGCTATCGCGTCCCGACCATGGCGGTCGCTGTCATCGAAGGTGGGCGCGTTGTCTGGTCCGCCACCTATGGGGTCGATGGGAGCGTTCGTCTTCCGGCGACGAACGAGCGCTTCCAGGCGGCCTCGCTGAGCAAAGGCGTGACCGGGAGTCTCGCCGCCATCCTGGCCGCGCGCGGAACGATCGACCTGGACGCCCCTGTGGACGCCTGCCTGGCTCCGCTGGCCCTGCCACCCGGCAAGCAGGACACAGGGCATCCCGTGACGCTGCGCAACCTTCTTCACCACACGTCGGGTGCGACGGTGAACGGTTTCGACGGTTATGCGCCCGGCGAGCCGGTGCCGACGCCGGAGCAGGTCGTACGTGGCGAAACACCGGCGAATTCGCCTGCCGTCGTGATCGACACGACGCCCGGGAGCGCGTATGCCTATTCGGGCGGCGGATACACGGTGGCCCAGATTGCCATGAGCCATTGCGCGGGCGCTTCGTTCGCCGACCTGATGCAACGTGATGTGCTCAAGCCGGCCGGCATGCGCGACAGCACCTTCGCTCAACCGTTGCCGGCATCGATACCTCATGCCTCAGGTCATGCCGCGGACGGCAAGCGGGTTCCCGGCGGTGCGAATACCTACCCCGAACTCGCCGCCGCGGGGCTATGGACCACGCCAGACGATCTCGCGCGCTGGTTGATCGGGGTACGCGATGCCGAGGAGGGGCGGCGTTCCTTCATGCCCAGCGACGCGGCCAGAACCATGCTCGCGCCGGGCATGAACAAGTACGGGCTGGGAGTATTCATCAGCGGAGACGGCGAACACCGCCGCTTCATGCACTCCGGGGGCAATCTCGGCTTCAAGAGCAGCTACGTCATGTTCCTGACCAGTGGAAACGGCGTGGTCGTCCTGACCGATGGCGATAACGGGTCCTACCTGGGCGGTGAGGTCACCAAGGCCGTCGCTGCCGCCTATGGCTGGCCCGACTTCGCACCTCGGGTCGCGACACGGGTCACGCTCGATGAAAAGGCGATGGCCCGGTACATCGGGCACTACCGGTTCGAGGATGCCGACTCGCGGGGACATCTCGACCTGTCGCTGATTCGCGAGGGTACACGGTGGTTCCTGGATCTGCCGGATATCGGACGGGCCGACTTGGTGCCGACCTCCGCCTCGGCATTCGTCGCACCCGAGACGGGCTATGCCGTGACGGTCGACGGCGATGGGAGCTTGCACGTGGGATCGCGCGTGGCGCGTAAGGTCCAGGACTAGCCGAGCAACTCGCCCAGCCGCACACGCAGGAAGTCCCTGAGCCGCTGCACGGCTGGCGTGAGCTGCGAGCGATGCGCACTGACCAGGTTCAGCGGCGCACGTTCACCGATACCCGGCATCAGGTCGACGAGCCGTCCCGCGGCGAGATCGGCGACGACATCGATGTGCGATTTGTAGACGATGCCATGACCGGCCAGGCCCCATCGGCGGGTGACCTCCGCATCGTCGCTGATGCGGTTTCCGGCGACCTTTACCGCGTGCGGCCCGCGCGGCAGGTCGAAGATCCAGCGGTCGTGTACCTGTTCCCCCCAGACGAAGCAGAGGCAGTTGTGCTCGCGCAGGTCGTCGGGCTGCCTGGGTGCGCCATGGCGCGCGATGTAATCCGGCGAGGCGCAAAGGACGCGGCGGTTGTCGGGCGCCAACGACTGCGCGACCAGTCCGGAATCGTCGAGCGTGCCATAGCGAATGGCCGCGTCGATGGGATGGCGGTGCAGGTCGGCGGCGCGGTCGCTGATCCGCAGTTGCAGTGAAACACCGGGATGATTGGCCTGGAAGGCGTCGAGCCACGGCAACAACACGTTGCGGCCCAGGTCGGACGGCACGGAGAGGCGAAGCGGCCCCGCGATTTCACCGCGGGCCTCGGCCAGCGCCTGGGTGCCACCGGCAAGGGACTGGAGCATCGCCCTGGCGTGGGGCAGGTAGCGCTCGCCATCGTCCGAGAGCCGCATGCTGCGCGTCGAGCGCACGAACAATCGCGTGCCGAGCTCCCGCTCCAGTCGCTGGACGGCGTTGCTGGCCATGGCCGGCGTGCTGTCGAGCAGGCGGGCGGCTGCCGAAAAGCTGCCGGCATCGGCGGTATGCACGAAGATCTGCACATCGTCCAGTCGAATCATCGCGGCGCTTCGCTAGAGGTGTGCGCCTATGGTGCCTTTTTTTTCATCCTGACGCGCTGCAACGTGGCTGTTGCAAGGTCCGGTGTAAACTTCCGGGATGACCAGCTTCCGCGTGTCGTTGCTTGCCGTTTTCCTGCTTCCCGCCGCCGCCTGGGCGCAAGACCTGTCCCGGGATGCGCTCGCCACACGGATGGCGGCGCACGAGACACCGCTGCTTCTCGATGTGCGCACGCCTGCGCTGGGATACACCCACGTGCGACTGCTCGAAGGCAGTGCCGATGCCTGGCGTGCCGAAGGGCGGCCGCTCGTCCAAGAACATCCCTCACCCTGAGTCCCTCGTCATGAGTCCAACCACCCGTTCGGTCGCCTTGATCGGCGTCCCCACCGACATCGGTGCCGGTCACCGTGGCAGTTCCATGGGGCCGGAAGCCCTGCGTGTCGCCCGCCTGGGCGAGCGGCTCGCGAAGCGCGGCATGCACGTCGTGGATCGCGGCAATCTTTCCGGGCCGCTCAATCCCTGGCTACCGCCCACCGACGGCTATCGCCACCTCGAGGCCGTGGTCGCCTGGAATACCGCGGTGCACGAGGCCATCTACACCGAATTGAATGCCGGCCACCTGCCGGTGATGCTCGGCGGCGACCACTGCCTTGCGATCGGCTCGATCTCCGCCGTGTCGCGGCATTGCCGTGAGAACGGCAAGAAGCTCCGGGTGTTATGGCTCGATGCTCATGCCGATTTCAACACCAGCCAGATCACGCCATCCGGAAACATCCACGGCATGCCGGTGGCGTGCCTGTGCGGTTACGGCCCCGATGCACTCACGCATATCGGCGGCACGGTGCCGGCGACCACGCCCGGCGTGTTCCGCCAGATCGGTATCCGCTCCGTGGACGAGGGTGAGAAGCGCTTTGTCCACGAGGTCGGGATCGACATCTACGACATGCGCTACATCGACGAGATCGGCATCAAGGCGGCCATGGAGGAGGCCCTGGCGGGAGTGGACGAGGACACGCACCTGCACATCAGCTTCGACGTGGACTTCCTGGACCCGTCGATCGCGCCGGGTGTGGGCACGACGGTGCGCGGCGGACCGAACTATCGCGAGGCCCAGCTGTGCATGGAGATGATCGCGGACACCGGCCGGGTCGGGTCGCTGGATATCGTGGAGTTGAACCCGGCGTTCGACAAGCGCAACCAGACGGCGAAGCTGGCGGTGGACCTGGTGGAGTCGTTGTTCGGGAAGTCGACGTTGATGCGGTGAGGGGCCAGGACTGGTGGATCGAGGGGCTTGGTGGCCTGAGGCGGCTCGTATCGCCGACAAGGTCGGCTCCCACCAGGCTTGGCCAGCCTCCAGGCAGGGCGGGACTGGTGGGAGCCGACCCTGTCGGCGATCCGCGCGTAGCGCGGCAACCTGCCGCACAGCCGGGTCGCCCCGGAACCGTCACGCGGGCTACACTCGAACGGTTACCGTCCGCCCAGGCTCCCAGGTCCCCCCATGCATACCCGCGTCCTCACCGGCATCACCACCACCGGCACGCCGCACCTCGGCAACTACGTCGGCGCCATCCGGCCGGCCGTCCTGGCCAGTCGCGATCCCGAGGTCGACGCGTTCTACTTCATGGCCGACTACCATGCCCTGATCAAGAGCGACGACCCGGATCGCGTCGAGGCCTCGCGGCTGAAGATCACCGCGACCTTCCTGGCCGCCGGCCTGGACCCGAACGTCGCCACGTTCTACCGGCAGTCGGACATCCCCGAAGTGCCCGAACTCATGTGGCTGCTCACCTGTGTGACATCCAAGGGCCTGCTCAATCGCGCGCATGCCTACAAGGCGGCCGTGGATCGCAACATCGAAGCCCAGGAAGACGCGGATGCCGGCGTCACCGCGGGCCTCTACATGTACCCGGTGCTGATGGCCGCCGACATCCTCGCCTTCAACGCGAACAAGGTGCCGGTGGGCCGCGACCAGATCCAGCATATCGAGATGGCCCGCGACATCGCCCAGCGTTTCAACCATACCTACGGACGCGAGTTCTTCGTGATGCCCGAGGCCTTGATCGAGGAACAGGTGGCGACGCTGCCCGGGCTCGACGGCCGCAAGATGTCCAAGAGCTACGACAACACGATTCCATTGTTCGAAGGCGGCCCCAAGGGCCTGCGCGAGGCGATCATGAAGATCGTCACCGATTCGCGCGCGCCGGGCGAACCCAAGGACACCGACGACTCCGCCCTTTTCACCATCTTCCAGGCTTTCGCGTCGCCCGCGGAAACCACGGCGTTCGCCGATGCGCTGCACAACGGCATCGGTTGGGGGGAGGCGAAGCAGGTGCTGTTCGAGCGGATCGAGGCCGAGGTGGCACCGATGCGTGAGCGCTACGACGCGCTGATGGCGCGTCCGGACGACATGGAAGACATCCTTCTTGCCGGCGCGGCGAAGGCGCGTGCGATCGCCGCACCGCTGCTGGAGACGCTGCGCGATGCGGTGGGCCTGCGCAGCGCGCGGCACAAGCTGAAGTCCCCCGACGAGCCGGCAAGCGCGCCGGTCGAACAGAAAGCGAAACCGCCTCGTTTCGCCAGTTTCCGCGATACCGATGGCAGCTTCCGCTTCCGTCTGTTCGCCGCGGACGGTGAAGAGCTGCTGCTGTCGGCACCGTTCTCCGATCCGAAGGCAGCGGGAATGCTGCGCCAGACTCTTTCCACGATGGGTGGCGCCCACGCCGTCATCGAGTCGCAGGGCGATCACGTTGCCTTGCTGGTGGACGGCAAGGTCGTGGCCAATGGTGCGTCTTACCCCGACGAAGTGGCACGCGCCGCGGGCGTGCTGCGTCTACGCACGGCATTGGACGCGTTGGCCGCCGCGACCGCCGAAGAGGCGGCAGCCAAGGCGAACGCCGCCCGGCAGGGCACCTGACCGCATGCGCTACCTCGCGATCATGCTTCTCGCGCCGTGGCTGGTCGTGCTGGGCTGGGCGTATTGGGCCTATCCGAAGTCGCTGCTGACGAACATGACGCGGCGCGGTTTCGACGTGCTGGCGCTGCTGGCCGCGACCGTCGCGGCGATCCAGGCCGCCGTGTCGGCTTTCGACGCCGTCGAGTTGCCCGCGGCAGACCAGTTCGGGCCCAAGAGCGGGGCGATCTGGCAGCAGGTGGTGCCGGCGCTGTATGGGTATGGCGCGTTCGTGGCCGTGTTGGTGGTCGCGCTGGTTATTCGCCAGGTGGTCTGGAAGAGGCGCGCTTCGTAGGGATCGCCGACAGGGTCGGCTTCCACCCACCGCCGGAGGCACCGGGCCGGTGGGTCAGTCCCATTTGTTCAGGCGCGTGCCGAACTCGTCGCCTTGTCTTGAGACGATGCAGAAGCGGTGTCCTGTCGGGGCTTCCATCACCCACCAGCGCTTCACGAAGCCGATACGTTTCGCGCCGAGGGCTTCCAGCCGCCGGGCTTCGGCTTCGAGGTCGTCCGTTTCGATATCCAGGTGCACGTGGCTGTGATGGTCCACGCGTTGCAACAGGATGCGCAGTTCGTCCTTTTCCGTCTTGAGCGCGGCGTATTTGCCGTCGCCGTCTTCGTCGGTGGTCTCGATCGGCTTGCCGAGGGCGCGGCTCCAGAATTCGGAGGCGGCGGCAAGGTCGCCGTCCTGGCAGTCGAGGACCAGGGTGCAAAGCCTGCTGTGATGCATGGTCGTGCCTCCGCGGGATGGGAGCCAGACGCTATCATGCGGGCACGGATATGGCGTGAGCCCGATGTCGAGGCGATGCTTACGGACCGCGCAGGCGCGCCGTCAGGCCTTTGAGGAAGTTACGCAGGAACTGGTCGCCGCAAAGGCGGAAGTTCGCATGTTTCGGCTGGCGGAAGAGGGCGTTGATCTCGCCCCGCGATACGCGGAATCCGGCATCGGTCATGGTGGCCAGGATGTCGTCTTCCTTGAGTTCGAAGGCGACGCGCAGCTTCTTCAGCACCACGTTGTTGTTGACGCGGGTTTCGACCGGTCGCGGCGGCTGGCTTTCGTCACGACCGCGGCGATGGATGATGAGGCCGTCGAGGAAGTGCGCCAGCGCGGCGTCGGGCATTTCCGCAAAGCCGGGCTCGTCTTCCTTGCGCAGCCAGGGTTCGACTTGCTCGCGGGTGGCGGGGAAGCCGCTGAGCTTCATGATCTCGACGACGTGGACGTCGCCGAGGTCGAGCATGTAGCGGATGCTACGGAGGGTGTCGTTGTTGAGCATGGTGCCAAGGGTACCATCGCGGTAGCGGCCATCGCCGCTGAAGCGGCTCCCACAGAAGGCATGAAGTGGGGAGCGCCTACTGGAAGCGGACCTGGTGGGAGCGGACCCTGTCCGCGATTCCTGCGGAGCGGTACACCCGAATCGCGGACAGGGTCCGCTCCCACCAAGCTATTCCCACCGAAACGAACCAGGTTAGTTGGGCAGCCCCAGGTCGTCGATCATGGCTTTCAGGAAGCGTGCGGCTTCCCCGCCCGTGGCGGCGCGGTGATCGAAGGTGAGCGACAGCGGCATGCGGCGATGTACCTCGATGCCGCCCATCACGGCGACCACGTCATGGCTGAGCTTGCCCGCACCGACGATCGCCACCGTCGGCGGCACGACCACCGGGGTGGCGTAGCGGCCGGCGAACATGCCGAAGTTCGACAGGCTGATCGTATAGCCGGAAAGCTCCGAGGCCGGGATGCTGCGGTCTTCCACCGAGCTGCGCAGGCGCTTGATCGCGGCACGGATGCCGGCCCCGTCGAGCACGTCGGCGTTGCGCAGCGCGGGCACGAACAGGCCGTCCTCGGTGTCCACGGCGATGCCGATGTCCACGTGCGGATGCAGGGTGCGGCTGAGGTTCTTGCCGTCGAACCAGGCATTGAGCGCGGGCACGGTCTTGCACGCCACCACGATGGCGCGGATGAGGCGCGCCGTGATGTCCTGCTTGCCGATCCAGGCGTGGAGGTCGGCATCGTCGACGATGGTGGTCGGGACGACGTTGGCGTGTGCCTCGGCCATCACGCGCGCCATGTTGCGGCGGACGCCCTTCAGCTGCTCCGGCTGGCCGATCGCTTCCTTGCCGGGGGGCGCGGTGCGGACGGCCTTGCCGGCGAGCGACACGGCGGTGCGCTGCTGCGGTGCCGGACCCGGCTCGGGCAGGGAGGGTGCGAGG
>NZ_JBPGXU010000011.1:0-63007 GCF_056755675.1 Luteibacter sp. KNZ12-1A
AGATGTGTATAAGAGACAGTCGCCGACAAGGTCGGCTCCCACAAAACAGAGGAGGCGGCTCCCACCGAGAGGTGGCCCCTGGCGGGGGTATCAGAGGTCCGTCAGGGCCAGCGGTTGTGCCAGGGGGGCGCCATCGAACACCGGGCCGCGATCCCAGCGCAGGCGGCCCGAGGCGATCGCGCCGACCACGGCGGGCAACAAGCGGTGTTCCTCGACCAGAAGGCGTTCGGCGAGGTCGGCCTCGGTATCGCCCGGATGCACGGGAATGCGGGCCTGGGCGACCACGGGGCCGCCATCGAGCTCGGCGGTGACGAAGTGCACGCTGGCACCGTGCTCCACATCGCCCGCCTCGAGGCAGCGCCGATGCGTGTGCAGGCCGCGGTACTTGGGCAGCAGCGAGGGATGGACGTTGATCGCCCGGCCTTCCCATGCGGCCACGATGCCCGCGTCGACGATCCGCATGTAGCCGGCGAGGACGAGCAGGTCGGCCCCGCTCCGGGCGACGTGGCCGAACAGCGCCGCGTCGAAGTCCGCACGGGTGGGGTAATCCTTCGGATTCAGCGCGACGGTGGGAATGCCGGCCGCCGCGGCTATCCGCAACGCGCCGGCCTGGGCCTTGTCGCTGCCCACGAGCGTGAAGTCCACCGGCAACCGGCCGCCGTCACGGGCGGCGATGAGCGCGGCAAGGTTGCTGCCGCGCCCGGAGGCGAGCGCGGCGATGCGCAGACGGCGTTCCACGCGAGGTGTCAGGCGATGTGGACGCGCTCGTCGCCCGATGCGGCGACGACCGAACCGATGACCCAGGTATCCAGGCCGTGACCGGCAAGCAATGCCTTCGCCGCGTCTACCTGATCGTGCGCGAGCAGCACCGTGAAGCCGATGCCGCAGTTGAACGTGCGCCACATTTCCTCGGGAGCCACGTTGCCCTCGCGCTGCAGCCACTGGAACACCGGCGGCATCTCCCAGGAGGAGGCGTCGATGGACAGGCCGAGGCCGTCGGGCACCACGCGGATGATGTTCTCCTTCAGCCCGCCACCGGTGACGTGGGCCATGCCGTGCACGTCGACCTTCGCGATCAGGTCGAGCATGGGCTTCACGTAGATCGTGGTGGGCGCCATCAGCGCGTCGACCAGTTTCACGCCGCCGATCTCGGTGTCCAGCGGCGAACCGGCGCGCTCGAGGATCCGGCGGATCAGCGAGTAGCCGTTCGAATGCGGACCGGAAGAGGCCACGCCGAGGACGACGTCGCCCGCGACGATGGACGAGCCGTCGTTCATCGCGGACTTTTCCACGGCGCCGACGGTGAAGCCGGCGAGGTCGTATTCGCCCGGCGGATACATGTCCGGCATCTCGGCCGTTTCACCGCCGATCAGCGCGCATCCCGCCAGTTCGCAGCCGCGGGCGATGCCGCCGATGACCGAGGCGGCCGTATCGACGTCGAGCTTGCCGGTGGCGAAGTAGTCGAGGAAGAAAAGCGGTTCGGCCCCCTGCACGAGCACGTCGTTGACGCACATGCCGACGAGGTCGATGCCGATGGTGTCATGGCGGCCAAGCTGCTGGGCGAGCTTGAGCTTGGTGCCCACGCCGTCCGTGCCCGAGACCAGCACCGGCTCCTTGTAGCGACCGGACAGGTCGAACAACCCGCCGAAGCCACCGAGCCCGCCCATCACCTCGGGCCGGAAGGTCCGCTTGACCATCGGCTTGATGCGCTCGACGAGGGCGTTGCCGGCATCGATGTCGACGCCCGCGTCGCGGTAGGTGAGGGAGCCCTGGTCGGAGGACATAAGCGGTTCCGGCGCGTATTGGAAACCGCGCATGATAGCAGCAAGCGGCGGCGCGGCCGGTCCCTGCACATGCCCTGGATGGACGCCATGCCAAGGTTTGGGCAGACTTCCCGCCTTCACAAAGGGATGCCACGACCATGCGCCCAGCCCGTTTCCTCGCCTTATGGATGCTCCTCGTGGTGGCTTGCGCCGACTCCGCCATGGCGCAGACGTCGATCTACACGGTGACGGTGCCGGTGGCCGATACCAGCGCCGCCGTACGCGACCAGGCCTTCGCCACGGGGCTCACGCAGGTGCTCGCCCGTGCTTCCAACGGGGCCGATCCCCGGGGGAAACCCGGCTATGCGGAGGCCATGAAGCAGCCCGGTGGCCTTGTTCAGCAATACCAGTACGCCCGTACCGGCGGTGCCAATGGCGCCCCGTTGAGCCTCGATATCGTCTTCGATCCCGGCGCCATCCGGCGGGTGCTGGCCGTGGGCGACGCGTCGGTCGCGGCGCCGAAGCCGCCCGTCCTGGTGATCGCCCGCGACGCGAGCGGGAAGCTTCTCGGCCAGCAGGACCTGGTGCCGTTGGCGCAGATGGCCGATACCCGCGGTTACCAGATCGTCGTGCCCAAGGCCGACTCGCTCCCCGATCCCGCGGCCATCGCCCAGGGCGATCCCGGCGCCGTGGCGACCGTGGCCCGCCGGTACAACACCGCCATGGTCCTGGTCGGCAAGATCGGCGACGACCAGGCCGACTGGACCCTCGTTTCCGCCGGACGCACCGGCACCTGGAAAGACAGTGGCGAAGCCCGCGCCGCGCTGCTCGCCAATGGCGCGAACGCCATGGCCGACAAGCTCGACCGGCAGTTCGCCGCCACTCAGGGCGGCAGTTCCAGCGGCAAGGTCTGGGTGACCGGCCTGCGCTCGGCGGCCGATTACGCCGGTTTGCTGGCGACCTTCCAGAACGATCCTTCGGTCAAGTCGGTGGCGCCCGTCGGTGCCACGGCCGACGGGGTGCTGCTCAATGTGAACGCCAGCGCGCCGTTGGCACGCCTGGTGGCGGCCTACGCGGCCGGTGGCCACATACTGGCTGCCGATGCACACGATGGCGCCGACCTCGCCGTGCGCTGGGTCCCGTGACCTCCTACGACGAATCAGGACTCGCATGAACCACGACACTTCGCGCCGCTGGCAGCTGCTTGCGATCACCGCCGTCATCATCTTCGTGATCTGGTTGCTGGCACCGGTGCTGATGCCGTTCGCCATCGCGGCCATGCTCGCCTACCTCGGCGACCCGCTCGCCGATCGCCTGCAGCGGCTGGGCATGGGCCGCACCTGGGCGGTGAGCATCGTGTTCACCGTGATCTCGCTGGTCTTCGTCGGCGTGGTGCTCCTGCTCATCCCGCTGATCCAGCACCAGTTCGAGAACCTCGCCGAGAACCTCCCGCACTACGTGGACTGGGTGCGCGGCACGGCCTTGCCGTGGATCCAGACACGCCTGCGGCTGGACCCGAACGTGTTCGATACCGACAGCCTGCTGGCGACGATCCGCGAGCATATCGGCTCGGTGGGGAGCATCGCCGCCAAGGCCGTCGCAAAGGTCACCCAGTCGGGCATGGGGGTGGTCACCTGGATCACCAATGCCGTGCTGATTCCCGTCGTGGCGTTCTACCTCCTGCGCGACTGGGACACGATGATCGCGCATATCCAGCGCCTGCTGCCGCGCTCGATCGAGCCGACCGTCGTCCATCTGTCGCGCGAATCGGACCAGGTGCTCGGCGCCTTCGTCCGCGGCCAGTTGCTGGTGATGCTGGCGCTGGGCGTGTTCTACGGACTGGGCCTCACCCTGGTCGGCATTTCCATCGGCCCCCTGATCGGCATGGTCGCGGGCCTGCTCAGTTTCGTCCCCTACCTGGGTTTCATGATCGGCTTCGTCGCGGCGCTGATCGCCGCGCTGGTGCAATACGGCGACTGGACGCACGTGATCCTCGTCGCGGTGGTGTTCACCATCGGCCAGTTGCTCGAAGGCTATGTGCTCGTGCCGCGCCTGGTCGGCGGCAAGATCGGCCTGCATCCGGTGGCGGTGATCTTCGCCGTGCTGGCGGGCGGCCACCTGTTCGGATTCCTCGGTGTGCTGCTGGCACTGCCCGCGGCTTCCGTCGTGGTGGTGCTGATGCGCTATGTCTTCGCGCGGTACCGTGAGAGCGACCTCTACATGGAACCCGCCGCGGACGCGTCCACCGAACAGGTGGAAGTCGACGTGGATGTCGACGTCACCGTGAATGCGCGGCGCGACCAGCCCCCATTGCCCGGCGACGGCCATCCATGACGGCCCAGCTTCCCCTCGCATTGCGCTGGCCGCGACGCCAGCGCTTCGAGCACTTCCATCCAGGCGATAACGCGGTGGCCGTGGAAGCCGTTCGGGCCGCGGCGGTGGATCACTCCGCGCCATGGGTGTTCCTGGCCGGTCCACTGGGCAGTGGCCGTACCCATTTGCTGATCGCGGCATGCCAGGCGGCGATCGACGCTGGCCGCACGGCGCAATACCTGCCGCTGGCCGGTTTGCGGGGCTCGCGTGCGGTGGCGATTCGTGGCATGGCGGGCAGCGACGTGCTGGCGATCGACGACATCGATTCCATCGCCGGCGAGGACGACGCGGAGCATGCGTTGTTCGACACGTTCAACCGGTATCGTGCCGACGGATGCACGCTGCTGTTCTCGGCGGCGGGCGCGCCGGTATCGCTGGATATCGCCTTGCCCGACCTGCGTTCGAGGCTGGGCTCGTTGACCCAGGCGGTGCTGAAACCATTGGCCGACGCGGAACGCCGCGGCGTGCTGCGTGAGCAGGCCGCGGCGCGTGGCATCGAACTGGACGACGTGGTGCTGGACTGGCTGTTCGCGCATCATGCGCGCGACCTGGGTACCTTGCTGGACCTGCTCGATACACTGGACCGCGCGTCACTCGCCGCGCAACGGCGAGTGACGGTGCCTTTCCTGCGCAACCTGCTCAAGGACGACTGAGTCAGCTCGCGCGCCGGGTAGGCACGGTATCGATCAGCGTCTTGCGCTCCGGGTCGTTGTCGCGCACGCCGTATACCCGAAGCACCGCCTCGTCGGTGTCGTGTTCCACCACCAGGTAGGTGCGCTGCGAAGCGGAGCCGCTGAGGTAGACCGGCACGCTGCCGATATTCCTGTAATACCCGAGGGAACGGTGCAGATGCCCGGCGAATATGGCCGCCACGTCGACGCCTGAAACGGTACGGGCGAAGTCGCCGTTGAAATTGTCGGGATCGTGCATGTGGACGATGGCGAAGTCATAGGCACGATCCGAAGGGGTACCGAGGGGCGGCACGCTCAGGTGTACGCCAAGCAGGTGGTGTAGCCATGGTACCGAGGATTCGATCTCGTACCGTGCAGGGACGATGCCCTCGGTCGTATCGAACGAAACCTCGTAGGTCGGGTGGTTGTTGAGTTGCATGTGCAGCACGCGGTCCAGTCCCGGTGCGCGCACGGCGTAGGCGAGGCTGCCCACGTAGCGGGTGCTGAACGCACCCGGTTGGGCCGCGAAGTCGAACGAGACGACGCCCCGCTTCTTCGTCACATGGCGAACGAGGTCGGTGATGCTGTCCCGCGCGCAGCCGTTGTTGAAGCAGCCTTCGCCCTGGTCGTTGCGGATGTTGTTCTCGTAGTCGTGATTGCCGAGCCCCAGATGCACGTTGTCACCGAGGATCCGCAGCAGGCGCTCCATCGTGGCGCGCTGCGCTCCATGGCCATAGGCGGTGATGTCGCCATTGATGAACACGGGGATATCCTGCCCCGGGCGGGCCGCGCGGTAGGCGACGATGCTGCGGTACTGCTCTTCGATCAACGCCTCGGATTCCGCGTCGCGTTCGGCATCGTCCTGGGATATGCGGGCATCCGTCTTCGCCGTCCAGGGATATTGGGGATCGGAGGTGACGATCATCGTGCGTACTTCGGCCGTGACGGCAGGGGCCAGGCAGGTCGAAGCGAGGGCGAGCGCGAGCACGGCCGAAAGGCGGCCGGGGTTTCGTGTGGGGAGTGGCACGGGTTTTTCCTTGATCTGTCGTAGGGGAAGCGAACATCCGGTTCGCCAACGACAGATTAGGAGGCAGCGCCCACGCGCGTATGTAGGCTCATGGAAGGAGCCAGCGCGAGGGTTTATCCCTTGGCGCTGGCCTTCCGACTACACGCCGAGGAGGCGGGGCGTGGCGTTGGCGCCGATGACCTCGGTCATCGCGGCTGCCACCTTGTGATTGGCGGCGATGATGTTGCCGCTCTCCGGCAGGCCTTCGCGTCCGGCGAAATCACCGTAGACGCCACCGGCCTCGCGCACGAGCAGGGCGCCCGCGGCGATATCCCACACGTTGAGCCCGGGCTCGAAGAAACCATCGACGCGGCCGGCGGCCACGTAGGCGAGATCGAGCGCGGCCGAACCCATGCGGCGGATGTCTTCGGCGTCCTTGAGCAGTGCCGCCGTCATCGCCAATTGCGCGTCCAGGTGGTTACGCGCCCGGTAGGGATAACCGGTGGCGATCAGCGCACCGGCAAGGCCTTCGCGCTTGCCGACGCGGATGCGGCGATCGTTGAGGTAGGCGCCGTCCCCCTTGCTCGCGGTGAACAACTCGTCGCGCAGTGGGTCGAAGACCACGCCATAGACGGGTTCACCCTTCTCGACCAGGGCGATCGAGACGCAGAAATGCGGGATGCCGCGCAGGTAGTTGTGCGTGCCGTCGAGCGGATCGATGACCCAGGTCAGCGGCCCCTTGCCGATCTGCCCGGACTCTTCGCCCAGGATGGCATGGGTGGGATAGGCACGGCGGAGTTCCTTGACGATCTCGGCTTCGGCGAGGCGGTCGACCTCGGAGGCGAAGTCCATACGCTGCTTTTCGACGACCGCAAGGCCTTCGATGCGATTCATATAGCGCAGGATGATGTTTCCTGCGGAGCGCGCGGCGCGCGCCGCGACATTGACGGCGGGTCTGGGCATGGGATCGGCTTGGTAAAAGAACGTGGGAGGCGGTCGAGGCCGCATCGGCCGCAGAGTTTACCACCCTGTCGCGCCTCGCCCAAGTCATTGCCGTTGTAGACTTTCCGGTCCTCCCCGCCAATCGTCCGCCACCCATGGCCCTTTCCGATCTCCACGACCGCCTTCGTTTCGTCCTCGTCCGCACCTCCCATGCGGGGAATATCGGCTCGGCCGCGCGCGCGATCCGCACGATGGGGTTCGACCGGCTGACCCTGGTGGCGCCGCACCGCTTCCCGGATCCCGAGGCGACGGCGTTGGCGGCCGGGGCGGACGATGTCCTGGACCATGCCGCGATCCACGACGACCTGGTCGACGGCCTGGCGGGTGCCACCTTCGCCCTCGGCCTGTCCGCCCGCCGTCGTGGCGTGAACCTGCCGGAACTGGACCCGCGCGAAGGGGCGGCCCAGGCGATCGCCGCCGCCCGCCGCGGCGAGCAGGTGGCGCTGGTGTTCGGCAACGAGCGAACCGGGCTGGAAAACGACGAACTGGCGCGTTGCCACGCCATGGTGCGGATTCCGAGCGTCGACGATTTCAGCTCGTTGAACCTGTCACAGGCGGTGCAGGTGGTGGCCTACGAGCTGCGTACGGCGCTGTTGGCGGAGGAACCGCGTGCGCCGGTGGCCGGAGTCGACCCCGACGAGGCGCCGGCGGATGCCGAGCAGATGGAGCGGTTCTTCACCCACCTGGGCCAGACGCTCGACGACATCGAGTTCCACAAGGGCCGCTCGCCGACGACGATCATGCTGAAACTGCGCAAGCTCTTCCTGCGCGCCCGCCCCGAGCCGCGCGAGCTGCGCATCCTGCATGGCATCCTCGCGGATGCGCAGCGCATGGCCCAGATCGCGCACAAGGGCGATTGATTGCGTTTTTGCCGTTGCGGCGCAACACTTCGGGGGATTTGCCGGTTTGCCCGGCCAACGCTTCCCCCACCAGCCCAAAGAGTCCCGTGAGCGAAAACGCAAACGCGCCGTTGCCCCTCAACGCGCCCTGGATCGTCATGAAGTTCGGCGGCACCTCCGTGGCCACCGCCGCACGTTGGCGCAATATCCTTGAACTGGCCGCCAGCCGCCGCGCCGAAGGCGCGCGCGTACTGATCGTGGTCTCGGCCCTGTCCGGCATCACCGACGGCCTGAAACAGCTTTGCACGCACACGGAACCCAAACGCCGCTCGGAGGCGGCCGCCGCACTGGCCGATCGCCACCATGCCTTGCTCGCCGAGATGTCGCTGGCGATGCCGCAAACGCTGGGCGCGCGGCTTGCCGACCTGGCGCTGCTCGCCGAGGCCGGCGCCGCGGACCTGGGCGAACTGGCCTGGCAGGCTCGCGTGCAGGCGCATGGCGAGCTGATGTCCAGCGCACTCGGGGCGGCCTTCCTCTCCGCCAACGGACTGGCGACGACCTGGGTCGACGCCCGCGACTGCCTGCGCTCGGTGGTGTTACCCAACCAGAACGAGCGCACGCGCCTGCTCTCGGCCATGGTGGAACCGCACCACGATGCGGCGATTTCCGCGGCGCTCGCGGAACGCGGCGACGTGTTCATCACGCAGGGGTTCATCGCGCAGGACGAAGCCGGCCGCACGGTCTTGCTCGGACGCGGCGGATCGGACACCTCGGCCGCGTACTTCGGTGCGCTGCTGGCGGCGTCGCGCGTGGAAATATGGACGGACGTGGCCGGCATGTTCAGCGCGAACCCGCGCCAGGTCGCCGGGGCGCGCCTGTTGCAGCGGCTCGACTACGAAGAGGCGCAGGAAATCGCATCCACCGGTGCCAAGGTCTTGCACCCGCGCTGCCTTTCTCCGCTGCGCGAACCGCGCGTACCGCTTCTGATCAAGGACACCAACCGGCCCGAGCTGGAAGGCACGTCGATCGGCCCGGAAGTGCGCGAGCACGCGCCGAGCATCAAGGCGATCAGCGCACGCAAGGGCATCACCCTGGTATCGATGGAATCGGTCGGCATGTGGCAACAGGTCGGCTTCCTCGCCGACGTGTTCGACGCGTTCAAGCGCCACGGCCTGTCGGTGGACCTGATCGGTTCGGCGGAAACCAATGTCACGGTATCGCTCGATCCCACCGAGAACCTGCTCGATTCGGATGCGATCGCCGCGCTGGCGGCGGATCTGGCCCGCGTCTGCAGGGTGAAGGTGATCGCGCCCTGCGCGGCCATCACCCTTGTCGGCCGCGGCATGCGTTCGATGCTGCACAAGCTGTCGGGCGTGCTGGCCGAGTTCGGCCAGTTGCGCGTGCACCTGATCTCGCAGTCGTCGAACAACCTCAACCTGACCTTCGTCGTCGACGAGGATGTGGTGGATGACATGCTGCCTCGCCTGCACGAACTGCTGATAGGCGCCGGTGCGCTGCGTACGGACGACAGCGTCGTCTTCGGTCCCTCCTGGCAGGCGCTCTACGGTGCCGGCGAACAGGCGTTGCCGAGCGCCGCATGGTGGCGGGGCGAACGGGCCGCCTTGATGCGGCTGGCCCAGGAACGCACCCCGCGCTACGTCTACCACGTGCCGACGGTGCGCGCGCAGGCTCGCCGCGTGAAGTCGTTGAAGGCCGTGGATCGCGCCCACTACGCCGTAAAGGCGAACACTCATCCGGGCATCCTCAAGGTGCTGGCGGAGGAAGGCTTCGCCTTCGAGTGCGTCTCGCCGGGCGAGCTGGCGGCGGTCTCTGCCGCGGTGCCGGACGACGTACCCCTGCTGTTCACGCCGAACTTCGCGGCCCGTCGCGATTTCATCGCGGCCTTGCAGACGCGGGCGACGATCACCATCGATGCCCTGCATCCCATCGAGCAATGGGGCGAGATGTTCGCGGGGCGCGACATCATGCTGCGGGTGGATCTCGGCCGTGGCCTCGGTCATCACGAGAAAGTGAAGACCGGCGGTACCGGTAGCAAGTTCGGCGTACCGATCGAACACGTGGATCGATTCCTGCGCCTGGCCGATGCGGCGGGCGTAAGGGTGATCGGCCTTCACGCGCACCTGGGCTCGGGCATCCTCGACGCGGCGCACTGGGGCGAGGTCTACTCGCAACTGGCGGCGCTGGCCGAGCGCATCGGCACGATCTCGGTGCTCAATATCGGCGGTGGCCTCGGCGTGCCGTCGCATCCTGGCGAGACGGCGCTGGACATGGCGGCGCTCGACCGCGTGCTTACCTCGGTGCACCAGGCCTATCCGCAGTTTCAGTTGTGGGTGGAACCGGGCCGTTACCTGGTGGCCGATGCGGGCGTGTTGCTGGCCAAGGTCACGCAGGAAAAGGAGAAGGGCGCCAACGTGCGTTACCTCGGCCTCGATACCGGCATGAACAGCCTGATCCGCCCGGCGCTCTACGATGCCTGGCACGAGATTGCCAACCTCTCCCGTGTCGACGAGCCCGCCACCACGATGTACCAGGTCGTCGGCCCGATCTGCGAATCTGGCGACATCCTCGGTTCCGACCGCCGCCTGCCCGAGTCGAAGGAAGACGACGTGATCCTCATCGCCCAGGGTGGCGCCTATGGCGCCGTGATGTCCTCCCGCTACAACCTGCGTGACGAAGCCGACGAGGTCTTGCTGCCGTGACCGCCACGCTTGCCGATCCACGCCAGAGCGAACGTTTTCGCTTCGTCCGCCATGCGTTCGTCGATGGCGTGGCCGAACTGGTCTATGCCTTCGACGAAGGCCCGGAACTGATCGAGCGCGTGACCTTCCCGGGCGCGCCGTCGGTGCCGGCGGAACGCGAGGGGGCTTTCGCGGCGGCGCTGCGCCTGCTCCATCTGGTCGCTGGCGTCAGCTACTACAAGGCGGGCATTCCCGCCACGATCGTCGTCGAGGGCGAGGCGCTCGACGAAGACGGCGCGTCGATGCTCGATGCGCTGTACTTGCACGGCCTGGCCGAGTTCGCCTACCGCAACCGCCTCGACCTTCGCGGGCGCATCGCCTTTCCGTTTGAGCGCAAGCGTCATGCGGCAGCGTCGGCGATCGGCCTGCCGAAGCGTTCGCTTCTGCCCATCGGCGGTGGCAAGGATTCGGTGGTGGCGGTCGAGGCGGTCAAGTCCATCGGTGCCGAGGCCACGGCCGCCTGGGTGGGTAACTCGCCGCTGATCGCCGAGTGCGCCGCGCGCACGGGCCTGCCCACGCTCAACATCTCGCGCGAACTGGCGCCGGGCCTGTTCGAACTGAATCGTCTCGGTGCGTGGAACGGGCATATCCCCGTCACCGCGATCAACTCGGCGATCCTCGTGGTGGCGGCGGTCCTCTATGGCTACGACTCCATTGTCTTCGCCAACGAGCGTTCCGCCTCGGTGGCCACGCTGGAGTACGAAGGCCAGGAAGTGAACCACCAGTGGAGCAAGGGCTTCGGTTTCGAGAAAACCCTGCACGACTACCTGCACTCGCACGTCGCCGCCGATCTCGACTACTGCTCGCTGCTGCGGCCCTGGTCGGAGTTGGCCGTGACCAGCGCGTTCGCGCGGCTGGGTGGCGACTATTTCAACGTCTTCTCCAGTTGCAACCGCAATTTCCGCATCCTCGGACCGAAACCCGCCGATCGCTGGTGCGGCCAGTGCCCGAAGTGCCATTTCGTTTTCCTTGCGCTGGCCCCCTTCATGGCCAAGCCGCGACTGCTGTCGATCTTCGGGCGGAATCTGCTCGACGACGAAGAGTTGGCGGGCGCGTTCGATGCGTTGCTGGAATACAAGGACCATAAGCCGTTCGAGTGCGTTGGCGAGGGCGCCGAGGCGCGCGCCGCGCTGGCCGCCCTGGCCGAACGGCCGGAATGGCGCGAGGATGCGCTGGTCGCGCGTTTCCGCCGCGAAATCCTTCCCCAGCTCGATCGTTCCGAACTGGCACTCGAGCCCTGGCTCAAGCCCGGTGCGTCGCATCTGGTGCCGCGGCGCCTGCTCGGAGCGCTGGATGCGCTGGGCTGATCTCGAAGGCCGGCGGGTCGCCGTCTGGGGGTTCGGCCGGGAAGGACGCGCGGCGCTGGATGCGCTGGCGCGGCGCCTGCCGGGCCAGGCGGTCGAACTCTATTGCGCCGCGGACGAGGTGGATGCGGCAAAAGCAGCGTTTCCCTCTGTGCGCGTGCACGATGCCGCACCCGATGCCGATGCGCTGGCTACCTTCGATGTCGTCATCAAGTCCCCCGGCATTTCCGCGTACAAGCCGGAACTGCTGGAGGCCAAGGCACGCGGTACGCGCTTCACCTCGGGTACGGCGTTGTGGTTCGCGACGCATGGCGACGCGCGCACCATCGCCGTCACCGGCACCAAGGGCAAGAGCACGACGTCCGCCTTGCTCGCCCACCTGGCGCGTTCGCTAGGCGTGCGTACCGCGTTGGCGGGAAACATCGGCTTGCCCTTGCTCGAACTCGACGAGGCCAGCGCCGACCTGTGGGTCATCGAACTGTCGAGTTTCCAGACCGGCGAGGCCACGGGCGTATCCCTCGGCGTCGTGACCAGCCTGTACGAGGAACATCTCGACTGGCACGGTTCGCGTGCGCGCTATGTCGACGACAAGCTCAAGCTGCTCGCGGCGTCCGAACGGGTGCTCGTGAACGCGGCACAGCCCACGTTGCTTTCGCGTGCCGCCGATCATCCGGGATTGCACACGTTCGGTGATCTCGCCGGATGGCACGTGGCGGACGGCTGGATTCGGCGGGGCGGCGAGGACGTCATTCGTGCCCGACGGGTGTCCGCTCCCGGGCTGCACAACGCGGTGAACGCCTGCGCGGCGCTGGCCGCGCTGGAGATCCTGGGTTACGACGCACGTGCCGCCGCGCCTGCGCTGTCGACCTTCGTGCCCTTGCCGCATCGGCTGCAGCCGCTGGGAGTGCGCGACGGGCTCGCCTGGATCAACGACTCCATCAGTACGACGCCACTGGCGAGCCTGGCCGCGCTGGAAAGCGTGGGGGCGAAACGCACGGCACTGATCGTCGGCGGCCACGATCGTGGCCTGGACTGGACACCCTTCGTCGAAGCGATGCACGGGCACGAGCCGGAAGCGATCGTGTGCCAGGGCGGTAACGGCCCGCGTATCGCGGACGCGCTGGAGGCGGCCGGTATCGCGAACGTCTACCGCGCCACCGACCTCGGTGCCGCCGTGGCCGCCGCGCGAGCCGCCCTCGGTGGAGAAGGCTGCGTCTTGCTCTCGCCGGGCGCGCCGAGCTTCGATCAGTTTCGTGACTACACCGAGCGTGGGCGGTACTTCGCGGAGTTGGCGGGTTTCGAGCCGGGCATGGCCAGCATCCAGGGCCTCGGCGTCGGCTAGCGGAATCGCCGACAAGGTCGGCTCCCACCAGGTCGCTGTATCGCCGACAGGATTGGCTCTCATCAGGTCGCTGTATCGCCGACAGGGTTGGTTCCCACCAGGCAAGCTCATATCGGACAAAGGTCGGAGGCTGCTCCTGTGGGAGCCGACCTTGTCGGCGATTCGGCGCGCGAAGACCTATTCGTCCGTCGCAGCCAACAACGTCCCGACCACAGCCGCCAGCGCCGCGTACAACTCCGGCGGCACATCGTCGCGCAGGCGCACCGCCGCGAGCAACGTGGCTATCTGAGGGTCGAGTTGCGGCGCCAGTCCCAGTGCCTGCGCACGATCCAGCATCGCCTTCACGGCGTCCGCGTCCACGCGTTGGCTCGTTCCGCTGCTGGTCGGCGACGCGAGGCGTAGCGTGACGCTACGGCGAGGCGAGGGCAGCGGCTGGCTCATGCGCGCGCTTCCAGTAACACGGCGCTATAGGCGCTGGTCGATGCGGGCAGGCCGTGCATGCAGGCGAAATGGTCGAGCACGAGTCCACTTTTCTCGAGCAGCCGGCGCAGCGACACGAATTCGTTTTCGAGACGGCTGACGGTCTCCGCGTGCTGGGCCCACAGGCGTACCGATACACGCGGGGTACGTAGCTGTATCTCGCCCTGCACGGCACCCAGCGACGGAGGATCGATGGCGAAGCCGACCGTCCACGGGCCCTCTTGTTCGCCGGGAGCGGGCTCGCCTTCCTCGATACGCAACTGAAGCACGTCGTAGCCACGGACGCCTGCGACGGGGATCTCGATCATCCACAGGCCGGCATGCGGCTGCGACTCGAGTTGGGCGATTTCGACGCGCGAAAGCGCCGCGCGCGTATCGCTGCGTAGCTGGTTGACCAGTCCGTCGACGTCATCTTCCGTCACCGCGAGCTCGGCGGCACGCGGTTGGGCCACCAGCGAGCGCTGAGCCAGCGGTGGGGGTGTATCGCTGAGCGGTCGCGACAAGGTGGATGAACCCGGTCGGCTCGCCGATATGTCGGCCAGCGTGCGGCGCAGGGCGAGCAGGGCGGCCTTGAAATCGTCCGCCGCCGGTGTCTCCCGCTTCGGTTCGGCGAGATGGGCTTCGAGGAAGGTTCCGCTCTTGGCGATGGCTTCCTTCATGCCCAGGGGTGAACTGATGTCGTCGGGCTTGTTGATCGCCGCTTCGAGCGTGGCCAGGGCCGCGCGTAACGGGGCAGGGAGCGCCCGTGCCGTCGGGCTGCGTCCGAGGGCGGCCAGTACGCCGAGAAGGGGGGCGTAGCCATTCTGCTGAGGCAGGCGTTCGCGCAGTCCCTGCATCGCGACCTGTTCGTCCGTGTTGCCCGGGATCACTTCCAGCTGCGGCTGCGCACCCTGGGTCAGCACGCGCACCTGGAACTGTGGAGGAAGCTGGGTACCGGTGCCTGGTGCGTCGGCCTCGACGGTCAGCCCGCCGATCTCCAGCAGCAGTTTGCCCAGCTCGTTCTGGCCCATCACCCGCGCCAACAGCAAGGTCCCGACCCGCCAGCTGTCCGCGGCGGCCGTGGTGCCCGCGGCCGCGCCCGCCCATAACTGGGCAGCGAGACTGGTCGGCTGGATGATCAAGGGGGATGTCCTCCCGAGCCTGGCGGGCCCCGAATGGGCACGCTCCTCTGACTGAGGAAATCGGCGGGAACTTGCGAAACTTTAGAGGCGCACTGGCAGTGGAACCTGGCAAGGCCGTCCGGATAACCCGCGCGGCGCCAACGGGTCCGGCACCCACCCGGCCCGGTCTATCGGCGCCATGGTGGGTCGAACCCGCCTGCGATGTGCCATGCCTACTTCGACGGTGGGGTCTTCGAGGCTTCCGGCTGCTCGGCTAGCGTGAACTGGACACGTAGCGAAGCGGATTCCTTAAGCGAGTCGTATTCCTTAGTGATTCCGTCGAGACGTAAGAAGTACTTGACGAAGGCAAACTTGTCCTTGAGCCCATTGGTCTTGCTCGCCCAGACGTCTGACCTAAGATAGTCGTTGTTTGTGAGATTGTAGATGTTGTCCTTTTGAACGGGCCATTTCGAGTCAGTCTTGATCAATGTTGCGCCGCCATCCTCCATGGTCCATTCGAACCAGTAGTATTCGCGTGACGCTGCCATAGACACGCTGTCCGGAATGGTCATGAGGACTCCACCGTCCTTTACGACGACTTGTGGTGCAGGAAGGGTGCTTGTTGTTCCGGCTTCCGGTTGCGCTGAGGCAGGGGCCGGAGTTGGAACAAGGACCGGAGTTGGCGTTGGAGCCGGCGTTGGAGCCGGTGTTGGAGCTGGAGCTGGAGCTGGAGCCGGTGTTGGAGCAGGAGCAGGGGCAGGGGCAGGGGTCGGAGCAGGAGCTGGAGCGGGAGGAGGAACCGTCACGTCCACCTTGACGATGACGGATTCCCTGACCACGGGTTTTTGCCAGCCGATCAAGTGCAGCGTGGCGCTCCCCTGGTATCGGCCCGGGGCAAGTTGCTTGTTCTGCCTTGCAAGACACCGTGCGCCCAGCCTAACCGACCCATCGGCAATGGAATCCCTTGCCCTCCTGTAGCTTCCGATGCGACGGACACGGCCCCCGCCCCCATCGCTCGGAAATGGCCAGCGTCCCGCGTCCAGACAGACGCGGACCGCTTTTCCGGACGTGTCGACTGTCTGAATGTAAAGCTCCCAGGCGCCCATCTCGAACACCAGTCCAACCGGCCCAACATCTGCGGAGGTCGCGACGAAGCCAAAATCGGACTCCAGCGCCGCACCGATGGTGTAATAGCGGGTCGCGAATTCCTCCGACATAGAGGTAACGATCAATTCGGTGCACCGCGGAATATCCAACATGAGTTCCGGGAAGGCCGTCGCCCGGCTCTCCACCCCGCTTCCATCGAGCGAAACCTTCAATGCGATCCTCAGCTGTGCGTAGTCCCCCAGTTCGTCGAGGTACGTGAGCGGGATGGTGACGTTCAGTCCCTTCTCGAACTCCTCGCCGGTGATCCCTTCTGGCGGCTGACGCAGCGCGAGGTCATGGACGGTTCCATCGGCCTTCGTTCCCAGGCAACGCAGCCAGACGGCCTGGTCCTTCTGAATGAAGGCCCACGGCGCCACCGTGACCGTCGCTCCGTTGGCCGCGTCGCGTCGATCGAGCGCGCCGTTGGCACGGACCTCCGGGACGACAGGCGTGGGGAAGGACGGGGTGTCGGCCTGATCGGTGGCGGGGAGGGCGACTTCCGTGGTTGCCGATGCCGTCGATGTTCCCGCCGCATCGACGGTATAACCGACGGTCAGCCGACGGCCTGCATTGGTCTCCAGGATCGCAGCAGGGATGGGAACGACCAGTCCCTTGCCATTCCATTTCTGTGGTGACGCCGTTTCCGTGACCCCCTCTTGATTCGTATACGTGATCGCGATCTCCGCGCGCGCCGGCAGCGAGGGATGGGCTGCGATGGCGACGGATGCGCCGGCGCCGTCCGCGATGATGCGTGGAGCGGAAAAGTCCAGCGTGGTGGAGGCGGGCGTGGTGGTGGAGCCACCCGGGCCGGGTGCCGAAAGGACGGGGCCGCCCTCCTGTGACGACGCTACGCGGAGGGTTCGCACATGCTCCGCCAGCGCCTCCCCGCCATCGGCGGCGGTGTAGTCGATGGTGACGACAATGTCCTCCAACAGCCAGTTGTCCCCGCTCTTCAGCGTGTCCAGGGTCGTGCCGTCACCGGGGAAGGACAGCGTCCATCGGGAGATCGCGCCCGTTCCTTCGAACGGCAGGTAGCGATCGTCACCGAACACGAGGCCGAAGAGGGCACTGTACCCTTCGACGTTCATGAGCGGCTTCGTGGTGGACAAGGCGACCTTCTGTTCCTGCCGGACATCGAAGAGGACGGAAGGGTGGGCGGGATTGCTGTTGTCGTAGATATACGCCGCACCTTCGGCGGATGGCTCGATCAGAAGCGTGTTGCTCGTCTGCTTCAGGGTGGCGGCGATGCTTCGCATTTCACTGATTGACGACAGCTTGAAGGAAACCGAGACATTGACGATCTGGCGAAGGTAATGACCCGGAAAGTCCGCGTCGTACAGTGAAGAAGGAAGTTCGAACATGACGGCTTGCTTCTTCCCGATTTCCGCGCACAGGTCCTCCGCGTTCATCTTGTTGATCTCGGCGAGCGATACGGTCTTGCGGATATGCATGTGGCGTTCGCGACGGCGCAGATAGGCGGCCTCCATCTCCAGGAGGTCGCGTTGCAGGGCATCGCCGGCCAGCATGCCCCGCCAGTTGTCCATCCAGGCGCCCGGCTTGATGAACTGGCTGCGGAAGTCACCGGTCTCGTAGCGCCAGCCATCCTGAGCCGCAAGGCAGAGCGACATGACCGCATCGTAGGCGGCCGCATAGATGCCCGACAGCTGCGCGATCATCCAGACATAGGTCGGTCCGATGGCGAAGCCGGTCGTCATGAAGACGTACTCTTCGCGCATGAGCTCCTGATGTGCCTTGACTTCGTCCACCGCGATCGAGGCGGCGCGGATCAGGATCTCCTGCTCGTCCAGCTCGCGATCGATCACCTCGATATCGCCGCTTGCCTGTTCGATGTTGAGCAGCCACTCCTTCGCCCGGTACTCGATGTCGCTGTTGTAGCGCAACTCCTCCTTGCCCAAGGTCAAGATATCCGCGCCGAGGACCATCTGCCTGGCCACGGCGGTCGCCATGGAGCCCGGCTCCTGGCCGCCCACGGCGAGGCCGAATATGTTCGGGACCATTTTCAGGCCCGATCCCGTCATGTCGAACGGTATGGACAACAGTTTCGTGCCCGGCGCGGCGCCTGCCAGAGCGGCCGCGGCGATTTCCTGGGGCAGGAGGCCCTGGTCCCATAGGTTCTGGTAGTACTGCCGGCGCTGTTCCGCCACCTTCCTGCTGGCCAACAATTTCTCGCGGCCGGCGCGTGCGCCGGCCAGTGCTTCGGTCTGCAGCCTCAAGGTGAAGTCGGAGAGCTTTATCAGATTGGCTTGCTGAAGGACGCCAAGGCCTGCGTTGTACTCTTCCTCGTAGTTGTGGAACACCTGCCGGCCCATGTCGATCAGTTTTGCGACGGCCTCCTTCGCGGCCGGCAGCACATATTTGAATCGGTACGCGGGAACATCGATGCGCGGCGCGCGTTTACCGCCCGAAAGCATCCCCGCCCGCCAGTTGCCCAGCGCGGCGAAGTCGTCGGCGTCATCGTAGAGGCCGAGGTTCATGAGCTTGCCGTCGATGGTCAGCCCGTGCCGTATGTTGAACAGCCGGTTCCTCAGCAGCTCGCGCATGTCGGTCAACGCCACATTCACCGGCGGGAGAAAATCGCCGTCTGTCGTATTCGCCAGCACGGGGAGCGCGGGGGATGGCACGGTCAGTTGTTCGGGCAGGGGGCCGATCAGTCGGAGCGCCTTGCGATAGCAGTTGGCGGCCTCGTTGACATCGTCGCGGGTCAGCTGGCGGTAGAAGTCGTCGCCTTGCTGTCGCCAGGATTCCACCAACAACATGAAGATGGCCTTGCGATACCGTTCGGGATCCGCGTAAGCGAGATCGTCCACATCCTCCGTCAGGGTATCCGCATCTTCGGCGAGGGCCGGCGGTACGTCGGCCAGCGGCCGGCTACGCCAGAACGGAGGACGAAACACTTCGAGATCGCCCAGGCTGTCATAGGGATCGAAGAGGTGTCGCGCGCACCATTGGAACGCTTCACGGAACTGGCGTGTTCCACGCAGCTGCCAGGCCACGAGCATCGGTACGTGGAAGAACATCTCCCAGTAATACAGCCCGTTGGCGCTGCGGAAGTCGAGCCTGTCGGCCCTGTCTCCCGGCTCCATGCGTGGTTCGACGAGGTTCTGCGTATCCCAGTCGATCAGGCGATGCGAAGAGGCGGTGGCAAGGGCCGCGAAACGCATGCCCAGGAGCGTATTGAGACGAATGGCGTTGACGGGAAGTTTTCGCCTGTCTGCGCGTGCCTTCTCGTTGGCCTCGGTCGCGTCGAGGTAATGCAGCTGGTGCATGTTCTGCACGAGGCGCGTGCTCGGGATGGCATCGTCCGGGCCCATCAGGTCCTTGAGCTTGTACGCACGGGTGATCTTGCCGAGGATCTCGGTATCGTCCTCGGCGTACACATCCAGTTCGAAGGCATAGTCCAGGACATCGCGATTGATGGGATAACGGGTGCTGAGAACGCGCGACATGTCGTCGCCGTTCAAGCTGACGACGGCTTGCGCCAGGATATTGTCTTCGAGCATGGTCGAGACCATGAACCGGGCGTAGGTGTCGGGGTGCTCATGCTTGAGCTGGATGACCTTACGGAGGTCGACTCCGTTGGGGATCGAGATGCCGGTTCGGTCGAAGACTTTAGCCTCGTAATCCATGCGTCGCCTCTCGACAGCGCTCTTCGAGTTATCCACCTTGGTGTAACTGACTTTGGGTTCAAAGAAAAAGTTGAAGTAAGTTATGAGTTTCGACTTCTCATAGAGTATGTCGTCTCCTGGGCAGGGGTCGATGGCCAGGCGCTCGCGGAACGTGGCGAAATCCGCTGGCTTATTCGTTGCAAAATGGGGGAGCTCGTCCAAGCCGATTCGATTGAGGACACTGTTGTCTTCGGCCGACAGGGTTATTTTCCGCCTGTCCTTCTTGTCCATTCCACCACGCAACACCAGGCGAACGCTTCCGATGGTATTTGTGCGAACAGGCGGCGCGACGGATGGACGACCCGGTAGGAAGACGAGCGTACGCCGACTGCGACTCGGATGTTCAAGCACTTCTAGAGCGAATACCTGCGAGTCGGACATGGCGGGAGGGATTCGATCTATTGTTTCCCCCACCTCTAAAGCCCAGGTACTTGATGAGATATAGTTCCAGACACTTGTTGAGCTAAAATCGTCAATGAGTTTTATTTTGGAGCACTGCGCTCTGAGTGTCTCGTCCACCCACTCCACGGAGGAAGTTACACTCGGCCCGTTCGGTGTCTGAATGCGCGTAAGAATTATCTTGTACTGCGGCGTCCCGGCTTCGCTGTATGCCACACCCGTGAAGACCTGCTCTCCGTCGGGTTTCGGAGGTTTGGATAGCCGCCGAGTGAGGTGTATGGTCTTGCCAGGCGTCGCCGGCCCGATGGTTTGTGTCAGCTCGTCCGACCGGAAAACGATCAGCTGCAGCGTTGCTTCCTCCAGCCTGAGCTTCATCCAGGCATACTCCGTTACGAAGTGAGGCACAAATCCATCCTGCCCACCCTCCTGAACGATGCCGAGAAGCTCGTTGGAGGCCTGGCCGTTAGCGGTTTTCCAGTTGTACTCGACTGAAATCGAAACAATATCGCTACGGGTTCGAAGATTCGCAGTTGCTGTAATGTCGACAATCTTTCTCCCATCGATGGAGAACTCGCCTTCGTATTTAATTGTGCTGTCTGTGGATGTCTGCAATCCTTCGCGCTCGCCTTCCGCATAACGCCATATGCCATCGAATCCAGCGCTAAGCTCGATGAAGTCGCTGTCCTCAGGAAGCGACGCCGCGAGCATGCCGACGCCGAGTTTGTCCGTTGTCAGGTTCAGTTTGGTCGCCTGCCGCCTGGCCGCGGCTTCGTCGCTGATCGCGTAGTGAGCCGTCGCGGCATTCTGCTCGGCGATGGTCACCGCCTTGCCTACGTACTGGTGCTGAACGACGCGGGGGTCGGAGAAGAGCGTCTTCCATTCCTTGATGACGGCCTTCTCGACCGCTCCGTCAGCGCCATCGTCCAGCTCCTTCTCTTCGAGCAGGAGAAGATCCCGCGATGCGATGAAGTAATCGTCGTTTCGCGCCGGGGTCCGGTCTGTATCCGGCTTCCAATCCCACCATGTGTTGGCCTTGTAAAGCACCACGGTAAGCCAGGGATCCTTGCGGCGATGTCCCTTGGCGTTGACCATGACCACAAGGCCTGGTGCGAACGCCCTGGTTTTCAGGTACGCGTTGCCTCTGGCACACATGCCGGTCGTATTGACGGACGGGATCTCGTCCGGCTCGGTGTCGTTGCCGCCGAATTTTCCCTTCCCGTCGAATCCATTCAGCGTGATGAGTACGTTGGGTGGGCTCCAGAGGCCGTCGAGTTGCTGGAAGCAGTAGCAGACGCGGAATATGAAGAAGGGGCTGGTCTTGTTGTCCTTGCCCATGTTCAACGCCGTCGTGTCGCGCTCTGCCCACACGACATAGCGCCGCTGATCGATTACGACCGGCCGGATGGCGTCGATGCCGTCGCGGAGGTCTTCCTTCATGGCGTCCAGGGTCGAGGCGGGAAGACCGGCAGGCTGGTACGAACTGGCCGGGTCTGGCAACGGCGTGACGGCGATCACGCCTGTCAGGGGAATGGGCACGGGTTCCCATGCGGTGAAACCCAGCGTGCTCGGTGCTCCGTCCGCATCGCGCAGCGACATGTCCAGGGTGCGCCAATAGTATTGCGCGGGGGAGACATTCGATTTGCCGAGGAAGTGGTACGTATCCTTGAGCGGGTCGATACCGTCGTGGTACGCCGTCAACGGCTGGATATTGCTCGTGGTCTCCACGGCGGTCATGTACCCCAGGATCGCCGCCTCGATATCGTCGGCGCTGAACTTGCCCTGGGCCAACAGGTTTTCCAGGTCTAGGTATGCCTGGGTTTTCCGGCGGCGCTGCGTCGGATCGATGCGGTTCTCCGGGTAGTTCTTCAGTTGCCGCAGCAATCGCCAGTGGCCGTACTGGCTCAGCGAAGCGCTCCATGTGTCGCGCAGTGTTTGCGTCATCGTCTCGTTGGCGCCATGGCCAGGTTCGAGCCCCGTGAACAGGCGGTGCAGATAGGTCTGCAGGCTCGCCATGGTCGACGCGGCCCGGGATGTGACCGGCTCGCGGCCGACCATCACGTCCAGAAGCAGGTGGTCCGAAAGCGCCTCGGTGTCGGTGACATGCGGAAGGCCGGGCTGGGTCGGGACCCAGTGTTCGAGCATCCACGCCGCCAGCGCGTCACGCCATAGTTCGCCATGCGTCCCTTCGACGGTCAGTGCGTCCTGTTCGGAGCATGCGGCAAGGAGCGCCGCCGCGGCCTTCTCGAAATCGTTGTAATCCGTCGCAACCTTCAGCCCGTTGACATCGAGCAACGCATCGATGGACAGCCCGCTCGATCGCGCCAGATCGTTGAGGCGCATCGTGAAGTCGATGTCGCGGATATCCTCGACCGTATCGGCGATGTTCTTGCTCTCGATGTGACGGGTGACGGCTTCGATGTCAGTCCGCGGCCAACCCGTCAACTGCGACAAGAGGGTCGAGCTTTGCGCCGATGTAAGGCGACGGTTCTCGTGTACTTGCCGAAGGTAGTCGATGGCATGGTCTTCGTCGCTGCCCGTTGGCAACTCGGCCAGCCAGTCGGCGTAGCGGCTCACCTGGTACACCGTGGTGAAGTCGAGCAGGCGCAAGGTGCTACCGGCGCTGCCGGCGAGATTGAACCACGCCGGATGCTCGACCATGGCGGTGACCGCAGCCGCGCTGAGGCCGAAAAGTGTCGCGACAGCGGCGTAGCGATCGAGATCGCTCCATAGCCGAAGGTCGTCGGGCGCCAGACAGGCTTTGACATCCTTCGTGCCATCCGCAGCCCTGGTGACCTGGGTGGACCGGCCCAGTGCGCGAAACGCCGTGGCGACACTTGCCGGCGATCGATTCGTCCATTTGAGCAGGGGTAGCGAGAGTGCCTGGTCTTTCAGCTGGAGACCCTGCTGGATAGCCACGGCGACGATCTCGGTGTCGGTGGACTTGTCCTTTTCGGTCGATTCCAGCGCGGCGATGGCGCGGTTGGTGGCGGCGATCCAGGATTTCGCTGGCTGGGTCGGCGTGGGAATGAGCAAAGGAAGGCACAGGGTGGCGATCCCGCGTTTGTGCTGCTTCGCCCATTCGGCGACATTCATGACCAGGGCGATCACGTCGAGTACGTCCGTGCCGGTTTGCGACGCATTGGCCAGGCTCGGCGTTCCAGCCAGCTGGCGCAGGACATCGGGGTTTTCACGATTGAGCGTGGTCAGGAGAATCGGCGCTTCGGCGGATTTCAGGCCGAGCAGGCGTGGAAGCGCGATCAGGCGATAACAGGCGGACACCACCGCGAGGCTGCGAGCAGGCGCGGTAAGCGTCTGCGCTTCGACGACGCGGTCCAGCGCCCAGCGGACGGTCGCTTCATCGGCCTTGAACGCCTGGCTCAGTTGACGCACGGCGATGGCGTCGTTGCCGCTGCCCGCGGCGGGATCGAACGTCGTGCCATCGATGGTGAATGCCGATTCGGAGTCGCCGCGCGGTTCGATGCCCGATGGGTTGAAGAGGCTGTCGTAGAAAGGCCTTTCGCGTCCCGCGGCCGATGAGGGCATGTCGCCGATGAACGACGCGAACTGCGCGGCCGTCACGGCATACTTCTCGCGCAGGTGCTGGAACAGGCCCAGGGCGCGGACGGTGGCGTCGGTGACGTGGAGGTTCCGCTGCTGTCCTTCGGCGAGCATCGCGCTCGTCAAGAGCATGTCGATGTCCGGGAACGAAAGCTTCGTGGCGTGGTGGAGCCGAAGAACGCGCAACATCCGGTCGACGTGACCGTCCGTCAGGCCTTCGATGCGAAGTGGCTTGGATTCGTCGTCGCCTTCGTAGCGAAGATAGAGCGGCTCACCACCGTCGTTGATGAAGCGCGCGCCAAAGCCGGCACTCGATATCGCCGGCTCGGTCGTCGATACGTAGGCACTGCGAAGCACGGCGGGTTGACGATCGACCTCACCGTCGGCGGTCGCCTTGCCCGGCTGGTAGACCGCGAGCAGCTGGCGCAGTTGCTTGCGGCTGAGGCCCAGGCGCCGGCGAAAGCCGTCCGCGATCGCCATGCGTGTTATCGCGGGTGTGGTATCGGCATCGGTCGTGGCAGAGGGGGTGCGGGAGGTGGATGCCGACAGGAGTGCCGTGCTTTCGATCGCCTTGGATGAGTCGGCGGTGAGCAGGGCACGCAACTCGGGCGCGAATCCGCTGCTCAGCGTCATCGCAGCGCGTAGAGCCGCGGACGTCGCATGACCGAAGGTGAAGTTCGGATAATCCTTATCGGACTTGCGAACGATATCCCAGATGAAGAGCTTGCGATGGCGCAGCACCGCCTTGACCTGCTCCCACGCGAAGTGAAAGGGCAGGGAAGTCGGGAACTTCGCCGCCGCGATCGATTCGCGAAGGGGTGTTGTCGGCGCGGAGTCGCCACCCCGGACGGCGTCTTCGAGGCCGTCGATGGCGAAGCGAAGGGCGGGGAATGTCTGCTTCAACGACCGCTCGTCCATCGGCATGTCGCCGATATCGGGACGGCGGCGACTGAGTGGTTGTGCCTGGGAGGCATCGGCACCCGCCTCGATCTTTGTCGCCAGCTCGAAAAGCTCGTGCACGTAGGCCAGCGGATTCGTGTTGTCGTTGAGCGCGCCGGGCTGCACCGCCCTGGGCCAGGTGAACAGGGTCAGGTAGTTCGCGGCGTTGCCAGTATCGACGCGGCGCCCCGGAGCCGGCGTCGGCTCGGCGCTCGCGGGAGTGTTCGCTGAAGTGGGCGTCAGCGCGCCGGGAACAGTCTGGTCTGACATGTCGTCACGTCCTTGTTTGTGCCGGAGGACCATCGCATTCCATGCTGTCGTTCAGGCTACGCCCTTGGAGGCGCAGGGGCATCCGGCCTTTCGTTGTAGGCGCGGCTGCATCCTCCAGCCTCAAGGTAGAATAGGCGGATGACCCAGCTCCCCTTCGAACTCCTCGCCACCGATGGCGCGGCGCGGCGCGGCCGTCTCCGCTTCGGCCGTGGCACCGTCGAAACGCCCGCCTTCATGCCCGTGGGTACCTATGGCTCCGTGAAGGCCATGACCCCGCGCGATGTCATCGACATCGGCGCGGAGATCATCCTCGGCAACACCTTCCACCTGTTCCTCCGGCCGGGCCTGGACATCGTCGGCGAGTTCGGCGGCTTGCACAGGTTCATCGGCTGGGACAAGCCGATCCTTACCGATTCGGGCGGGTTTCAGGTCTTTTCGCTTGCACATAAGCGCAAGATCACCGAAGAAGGCGTCACGTTCGCCTCCCCCGTGGATGGCTCGAAGGTGTTTCTCTCGCCCGAGGAATCGATGCGTATCCAGAAGGTGCTGGATTCCGACATCGCCATGATCTTCGACGAGTGCACCCCCTATCCGGCCACGGAAAAGGTCGCTTCCGATTCCATGGAGCTGAGCCTGCGCTGGGCCGAGCGGTCACGACAGGCCTTCGGCGACCTCAAGAACCCCAACGCGCTGTTCGGCATCGTCCAGGGCAGCACGTTTGAGAATCTTCGCCAGCGTTCCGCCGAACGACTGATCGAGATCGGCTTCGACGGTTACGCCGTTGGCGGTCTCGCCGTGGGTGAGCCGGAGGCCGAGCGCAACCATACGCTGGACTTCACCCTGCCCATGCTGCCGAAGGATCGCCCGCGTTACCTGATGGGGGTGGGCCGGCCGGAAGATATCGTGGAAGCGGTGCGCCGTGGCGTGGACATGTTCGACTGCGTCATGCCGACGCGCAACGCCCGCAACGGCTTCTTGTTCACCGCCGGGGGTACGCTGCGTATCCGCAACGCCAAGTTCGCCATGGATGCCCGGGTGATCGAGGAGGGCTGCGACTGCTATGCCTGCGCCAACGGCTTCTCCCGGGCCTACCTGCGTCATCTGGACCGCTGCAACGAGATCCTCGGCAGCCAGCTGGCCACGATGCACAACCTGCGCCACTACCAGCGGCTGATGGCCGGGCTGCGTGGGGCGATCGAGGCGGGCGGGCTGGAGGATTTCGTCGCCGGGTTCTATGCGGCCAGGCGCAAAGCCGAGGTCGACGGCTGACTTGCCCCTTGCGGGCGCCCTGGCGCGCCCCCAAAGCCTTGGCGGGGCGTAGGCGTCCCGCGCCCCGAACCTTGGCGCGGCGCGGTACATAACCGCCGGGGTGCGTGGCATAATCCACGATCTTTTTCCGTGAACGGCCGCTTTTCCTTGGCTGTTCCATGACTTGCGAGAAATCCGATGAGCCTTCCGACGTTCGCCGCCATTGCACAGGCCACCGCTCCCGCCGCCGGAGCCGCCCCTCAGGGCGCCCTGGGCTTTTCGCCGCTGATCATGATGGCGGTGCTGTTCGGCATCTTCTATTTCATGATGATCCGCCCGCAGATGAAGCGGCAGAAGGAGCATCGCGCGCTGCTGGCCGCCCTCGCCAAGGGCGACGAGGTGGTCATGGGTGGCGGTCTGGCCGGCCGCATCGAAGAGGTGGGCGAGTCGTTCGTCCGCGTCGAGATCGCCCCGGGCACCGTCGTCCAGGTGCAGAAGGGCTCGATCACCCAGGTGCTGCCGAAGGGCAGCCTGAAGAAGTCGTAAGGCTTCCAACCGCCATAGCGTCAGCCGCGGCCGGCACGGCCGCTTTCATGGAATGTAAGGCATGAGTGATTTTCCACGCTGGAAGTACGCGCTGGTCGTGATCGTGTTGCTGTTCGGCATCGTGTACGCGTTGCCGAACGTCTTCCCGCCGCAGCCCGCCGTGCAGATCTCGGGCAATCGTGGCTCCGCGGTCGACGCTTCGCTGAAGACAAAGGTCGAGGGCGTGCTTGCCGCGGCCAAGGTGCCGCCGTCGTCGATCGAGATCGATGCGAAGGCCACGCGCCTGCTGGCCCGCTTCGGCAATGTCGATGCACAGGCCAAGGCGTCCGATGCGCTGCGCGCGGGGCTCGGCGACAACTACACGGTGGCGCTGAACCTCGCCTCGACGGTCCCTTCGTGGCTGCGCGCCATCAATGCGAACTCGATGCCACTGGGCCTCGACCTGCAGGGCGGCGTGCACTTCCTCATGGAAGTGGATCAGAACGCCGTGATCGATGCGCAGGAAACCCGCTACGCCGACGATATCCGTTCGTTGCTGCGCGACAAGAACGTCTCCTACGACGCCGTGAACCGCAACGCACGCGGGCAGGGCGTCAGCGTGGTGCTGCGCTCGGATGCCGATCGCCAGCAGGCGGCGTCCCTCATCGCCACGGATTACCCCGATCTCACCGTCGCCGACGGCCCGGCCACGGGTAACCGCTACATCCTCAATGCCACGGTGAAGCCAGCCAAGCTGCGTGAACTGGCGCAGAGCACGATCACCCAGAACGTCACCACGTTGCGCCAACGCGTGAACGCGCTGGGCGTGTCCGAGCCGCTCATCCAGCAGCAGGGTGCGAACCAGATCATCGTCGAACTCGCCGGCGTGCAGGACACCGCCGAGGCCAAGAAGCTGATCGGTGCCACGGCGACCCTCGAATACCGTGCGGGCCTGTATACGCCGCAGCAGGCCGTGGATGCCGCGCGCTCGGGCAGCGTCCCGCCCGACGCCAAGCTCTACTACGGCCGCGACGGACGCCCCTACCTGCTCAGCAAGAAGGTCATCGCCAAGGGTGACGAACTCACCAGCGCCGTGTCCGGCCGCGACCAGCAGAACGGCACGCCGAACGTCAGCGTCACGCTGAACAGCGCCGGTGCCCGCAAGATGCAGGAGTTCACCAACGACAACGTCGGCAAGCCGATGGCGGTGCTCTACATCACGCGCACGGTCGAGACCAAGATGGTCGACGGCAAGGAAGTGAAGACGCCGAAGATCACCGAGGAAGTGATCAACTACGCCAACATCAGCTCGCCGTTCGGCAAGCAGTTCTCGACCAACGGCCTGCCCAGCGATACCGAGGCATCGGAACTCGCGTTGTTGCTCCGCGGCGGCTCGCTCGCCGCGCCGGTCGACATCGTCGGCGAGAGCGTGATCGGTCCCAGCCTCGGCGCCGATAACATCGACAAGGGCTTCAAGGCGGTGATGCTCGGTCTCGGCCTCGTCCTGGTCGCGGCGGCCATCTACTACAAGTTGTTCGGCCTGGTCGCCGACATCGCGCTGTTCTTCAACCTCGTGCTGCTGGTCGCCGTGATGTCGATGATCGGCGTCACGCTGACGATGCCGGGCATCGCGGGTATCGTGCTCACCCTCGGCATGGCGATCGACGCCAACGTGCTGATCTGCGAACGCATCCGCGAGGAACTGCGCAACGGCTCGTCGCCGCTGGCCGCCATCCGCACCGGTTACGACAAGGCGTGGGCGACCATCCTGGACGCCAACGTCACCCATCTGCTCGCGGCGCTCGGCCTCATGACCATGGGCTCGGGCCCGATCAAGGGCTTCGGCGTCACGCTGTTCATCGGTATCCTGACCTCGATGTTCACATCGGTGACGGTGACCCATGCCATCACGGCGCTGATCCACGGCGGCCGCAAGCTCAAGACCCTGTCGGTCTGACGGGAGGGACGCCATGGAAATCTTCAACCACAACTCGAACTTCAACTTCCTCGGCCTGCGCAAGTTCAGCATCGGCCTCGCCGTGCTGCTCATGGTTGGCTCGATCGCCCTGATCATGACCCGTGGTTTCAACTACGGGCAGGACTTCCTCGGTGGCGTGGCGGTCCAGGTGGAGTACAAGACGCCGGTGGATCCTGCCGATGTCCGCTCGGCACTTGAGAAGGCGCACCTGGAGAACCCGCTCGTGCAGGCCGTCGGCGGCGCCCGCGAGTTCACCATCCGCCTCCAGCCGAAGGGCGACGTCGCCGCCGCCGGCAACCTCACCAACGACGAGGCGGCCACGAAGGTGGCGAACGACATCATGGCGGCGCTGAAGGAGTCCCGTCCCGACGTCGCGATGAAGAGCAAATCGTTCGTCGGCCCCCAGGTCGGCGAGGAATTGCGCAGCGACGGCATCGTCGCGGTGATCTTCGTCATCGTCGGCATCATGGGATACCTGTGGATCCGCTTCGAGAAGCGATTCGCGATCGCTGCGCTCGCGACGGAAATCCACGACGTCCTGGTGACCCTCGGCATCTTCGCGCTTACCCAGCGCGAGTTCGACCTGACCGTGCTCGCATCCGTGCTGGCGGTGGTCGGTTACTCGATCAACGACAAGGTCGTCGTCTTCGATCGCGTCCGCGAACTGTTCCGCTCCAGCCGCAACGCCACGCCGGAAGAAGTGCTCAACCGCTCGATCAACAGCACGTTGTCGCGCACGATCATCACTTCGCTGTTCACCGGCATCACCATGGCCGCGCTGTTCTTCATCGGTGGCCCGGTCGTGCACGGCTTCGCCATCACGATGCTGATCGGCATCCTGGTCGGCACGCTGTCCTCGATCTTCGTCGCCAGCCCCATCCTGCTCTGGCTGGGCGTATCGAAGAAGGACCTCATGCCGGTCACGAAGGAAGATCCGGCGCTGGAGCGCCGGCCGTAAGGTAGGCCGGCTCGGCTTCGCCCTCGCATTCGCTGTGTGCGGTACGGGGGAGCCGCCGGGCGCCCCCCTCGGCGCGCCAGGCGGCGCCGTCCCTTGGGGAAGGAAGGCCGCTGCGCGGCCATGTCTGATGGCTGGCGCCCCTTCGGGCTCGGACGGTCGGGCGGGGGTTTTCGATTCGGCTCCTGCCTCAGCGAAAACGATCGGCCGTCCAGGCCGATCCCCTGCGGGCCTTGTCCGCCCGCCCATCCTCGGCGCCTCATGTCGCGCCGAGGGGGCGCCCGGCAGCTCGGCCAAGACCGCGGTGGGGTGGCGGGAAAGAGCAAAGATCGCCGCGCGCCAGACGCCTCACACGCTTGGCCGGTATTCTGCGGTGCAAGCTTCGAAAGCTAATGTGGCTTTCGGTTCTCGGTGGGATGAGTTTCGCGATGGTTGGGATTTGGGTAAAAGTTTGTGGATAGCGGGCGTACTCCTTTCCATTGCGCTTTACGACTAATTGTCCGGAAGGAAGATCCGGCGCTGGAGCGTCGGCCGTAAGGTAGGTGACTGATACTCGTCGAACATCGGAAAAACCCGCCTCGCGATTCGAGGGGCGCTTTTTTGGCTCCTTGTCAGTTCGTCCTGTCGGATGGCGCGACAAGTTCAGTCGAGACTTTGCTGTCGATTGCATCGCCGTCCTTGCAAATCCGACCCCGATGCTGCCGACGATCTAATCGCCGAAGCCTTGGAGGAACTGTGAAATCTGTCGTCTTTAGCGGCAAGTGAGATAGGATTTTCGATCGCTCGCGCCGATACCGTGCCACGGTTCCAAGTGCCGGATTGACGCGCCCTCGTTGGAGCATATAGTTCAACCAAACGGCAAGGAGGTCGTCATCATGATTCGTAAAGCTCGACTGGGATTTGCAAGGTCAATGCTTTACTTGGGAAGTCTTATCACCATGTCTGGTCATGCCCAGTCCGATCAGGGTACCGTCGTGTCGGTGCCTCCAGGCGGGACTTGGATTGCGGATATAAGCAAGGATGGAAAGATAGAAAAGGGGGCGCGCTGGATCGCATCGGTGAAAGTGGACCCCACATTTGCTTTCGTATATACGCTGACATTCACTGCTCCGTTCCCTTCGGTACCGGAGTGTGCCGTTGTGAACAGGGAGAACGATTCCACGTTTTCCAGGATCCAGGATCCCGGTCCGGAGAAGACGAAGGTAAAAGTGGCCACGGCGAATGGCAGCGGAAGCTTCCCCGAGGCATTTACTGTGACTTGCACACTGCCGGCTGACCGTGCCCCTTAGCGCCTGAAGTCGCAGCCGAGCGAGCGGTGGAAAGTCTCGCCCGATCAGTGCAACGCTTCTTTCGCCACGTAGAGGTCGAAGACTCGGCGGGCCAGCCCGCTTCCCACCCAGGTGCGGCAGGCGAGCGTTGCTCTTTCCTCCAACCCACTCTTGTGTCGAGGGTGGCGCCCGGCAGCTCCCCCGCCACGCACACAACGAGCGCGAGGGCGAAGCCGAGCCCGCAAAAGAAAAGCCCCGCTGTCGCGGGATCGCCGACAGGGTCGGTTCCCGCCAGGGCTGGGCGAGCCCAAAAAAAGAGCCCGCGTTGGCGGGCTCTTTTCCTGGTCGCACCCCATCCCTGAGATCAGAAATCGTCGCTATCCTCGGTGGCGCCTTCCGCGTCGTTGGCCAATGTGACCACGACGTAGGCGGAGCCCACGAGCGACGCGCAGAGCCATGCGTAGACCATCTGGATCGCCGTACGCGGGATGGCGAGCGCCACCCGTGGTGCGAGCGCCAGGCCGACGATGCCGGCGAGCGCGAGTACGGTGGCGACGGTCCACGCAAGGCGCCGCGACGGCGACGTGGCGGTGGTGACGTTCATACTGCTATGCCCCTGTTTCCCCTGAATCGCGCCCTCGTGCATCGATATGTGAGGCGCTTGTTGTAGGAAATACCCTACAAACTTCCCTGGGAGCAAGTGCCGATTTCCTGAACGAATTCCTTGACTCATAAGGAGTTCCATGCAAGAGCGTTGGCAAGCGCCCGGCTACGCTAGACTTTCGTTTCCCTTCGAGGTCCGATCCATGGCAGAACGCGAATTTCCCGGCTTCACACTACGTAGCGGCGCCACCCGCGAGGGCTCCCGGTACACCGCGCTCCTGTCCGCGCACCCGGCCGATGGCACCTTTCCGAGCTATTTCGCCGTCTACGAGAACCGCAGCTTCCGTGACGAGGACAGTGCCGCCGCCGCGGCGGAGAAGGCGTTGAGCCTCGTCCTGGGTGTCGAAGAGGACGGAGCGCCCGTGTTCGCCGAGGGCGAGACCGGTTTCGACGACGACGTGTGACCCCCATGACTCCCTGGCGCTTGTCCGGCTTGACAGCGAGCCGTCACGCAGCGCGTGATACCAGCGGGGCGACGAAGGGTGGCGACATAACATGAGCGAAGGGAATGGGCGCTACCGGCAGTTCGTCGAGGCATCCTCCGACTGCATGAAGGAACTGGACCGCGATGGCGTCATCCGCTTCGTGGCGGGCCTGGGTTGCGCCGCGTTGGCTCCCGAAGGTACCGATCGGCTGGTCGGGATGCGCTGGCTCGACCTGTGGCCCCTGGAGGCGCGCGACATGGTCGCCGGTGTGTTGGACCGGGCCTGCGCGGGTGAAAGGGTCGACTTCGTCGGTGCGCGCCGGACCGGAGACGGGCCTTCCCGATGGTGGGAGGTCATGGTTGCCCCGGTCGTGGCCGATGATGTCCTGGACCACTTCATCGTCATCAGTCGGGACGTTACCGAGCGCGTGGAACTCCAGGCGGCTCTGGAAGCCATCATCGAGTTGCTCCAGGATCGGCTCAACGAGACCGTGGCGCGGTCGGTCTCGGCCACGACGCAGTACGGCACCTTGCTGGAACGGTTGGAGACCGAGCATGGGGCGAGGCGCGACGCCGAAAACCGGCTCGCCGGCGTCCGCGAACAACTGGACCTGGCCAACCGCGCGCGCGACCTCGCCGAGGCGGGCTCGCGCCAGGCCCAGAAGCAGCAGGCCATCGGCCAGCTGGTGAGCGGAGTCGCCCACGACTTCAACAACATGTTGCAGACGGTGATCGTCAGCCTTTCTGGCTTGCAGGACGACTCGGATGAACTGTCGCCCCGGCACCGCCGGATGATCACCTATGCGGTGGAGGGAGCGCGGCACGCCACGGCATTGACCCGGCGCTTGCTGGCCTTCGCGCGCAACCAGTACGCCCAGCCGGAGGCGGTCGACCTCGGCGACCTGGTCGTGGCTTTCGCGGACTTCGCCCGGCATGGCCTGGGTGGCCGCGTGGGCATCGAGGTGTTGCGTCAGCCGGGCGCCTTGCCGGTGTGGCTGGATCGCCACGGCGTGGAGCAGGCGTTGATGAATGTGTGCCTGAACGCGCGAGACGCGATGGGCGGCTTCGGGAACATCGTGATGGAGGTCGGCGAGCGCGTCGGCGACGATCGCCTGCCCGGGCTCGCCCACGAAGCCGGCGGCTTGCGCCAGGTCTTCGTGAGCGTGGCGGATACCGGCGGTGGCATGGTCGAGGAAGTGCGCCAGCGCCTGTTCGAGCCCTACTTCACCACCAAGGAGGGCGGTTCCGGTCTTGGCCTCGCCCAGGTCTACGGGATGGTGGCGCAAGCGGGCGGGGCGATCGAGATCGAGAGCGAGACCGGCGTCGGAACGCGCATCCGCCTGGTTTTCCCACGCTATCCCGGCCCCTTCGCCCTGGACGATTGAAACCTGCGAAAAACGTGACCGCGTTCCTCAATTTGCCGATGGATCGGCCGATACAGCAAGGGACTGGGAGGAAGTGAAGTCATGTTGGTCATCATCGGTTCGATTATCGTCCTGGTCTCCGTGCTGGGCGGCTATGTTCTCTCGCACGGCGAGATGGCCGCGCTGTGGCAGCCCTACGAGTTGCTCATCATTTTCGGCGCGGCGTTCGGCGCCTTCATCAGCAGCAATTCGATGGATGTCGTCAAGGCGGCAGGCCGCGATACCGTCGCCCTGTTCAAGGGGCCGAAGTACCGCAGGCAGGACTACGTGGACCTCCTGTCGCTGCTGTACGACATCTTCGTGAAGATGCGCAAGGAGGGGCAGCTGGGCATGGAAGCGCATATCGAGGACCCGGCGAACAGCTCGTTGTTCGGTGCGTATCCGCGGCTGATCGCCGAGCACCACCTCATCGATTTCATCACCGACTGCCTGCGCCTCATCGTGGGCGGCAGCATGGACCCGCATGAGCTGGAGCAATTGCTCGACGTCGAGTTGGAAACGCATCACCACGAGGCGCTGGTACCGGCATTGGCGGTGCAGAAGATGGCCGACGCGCTGCCCGGCTTCGGCATCGTCGCTGCCGTGCTCGGCATCGTCATCACCATGAAGTCGATCGACGGCGATGCCGTCGTCATCGGCCAGCATATCGCGGGGGCGCTGGTCGGTACCTTCCTCGGCATCCTGCTGTCCTATGGCTTCGTCGGCCCGCTGGCGGCGGCGATGGAAGCGCGCGTGGGCACCGACGGCAAGGCGTTCGAATGCGTGAAGGTGGCCTTGCTTGCAAACCTGCGCGGCTACAACCCGATGGTGTCGGTCGAGTTCGCGCGCAAGTCGTTGCAGTCGGGTTCCCGGCCGACCTTCCAGGACCTCGAGGCGCACCTCAAGGCCGTTCGGTAAGCCACCATGAGCGACCTGAAGCAGATCATCGTCGTCCGCAGACGGAGAAAGGGCGGCCATGCCCATCACGGCGGCGTCTGGAAAGTCGCCTACGCGGACTTCGTCACCGCGATGATGGCGTTCTTCCTGGTCATGTGGCTGGTCGGCGCGGGCACCAAGCAGCAGCGCGCCGCCATCTCGGAATACTTCAAGAACCCGAGCATGACCCAGGGCCAGTCGACCATGGCGCCGTCGGGCAAGATGGGGCCGGGCGGGGCCAGCACCAGCATGATCAAGCTGGGTGGCGCACTGGAGCTGCCCAAGGGCCCGGGCGACCAGCAGGCCTTCACCAAGCCGGCGGAGACCGAGGTGGAGAAGCTGGCCAAGGCGCAGGAAAAGCGTCGCCTCGAACAGCTCATGAAGGACCTGAACGAAGCGATCGCCAAGAGCCAGGCGATGGCCCCCTACAAGGATCAGCTCCTGCTCGACATCACCTCGGAAGGACTACGCATCCAGATCGTCGACAGGCAGAACCGGCCGATGTTCGATACGGGTAGCGGCGCGCTGAAATCCTATACCGTGCAGATCCTGCATGAGCTGGCTGGTTTCGTGAACCAGGTTCCGAACCAGATCAGCATCTCGGGCCATACGGACAGCGCGCCGTATATCCGCGCGGACAGCGCCTATGGCAACTGGGAACTCTCCGCCGACCGCGCCAACGCCGCGCGCCGCACCCTGATCGAGGGCGGCATGCAGCCGGACAAGGTCGCACGTGTGGTGGGCCTGGCCGCTTCCGTGCCGTTCGACAAGGCGAACCCCGCGGCGGCGAGCAATCGGCGCATCAGTATCGTGGTGATGACACGCGAAGCGGCGCGGGCGGCGCTTTCGTCGGATGTGGCCACGGAGCCCAGCCTGCCCGCGGTGCCCAATCCGCATTCGGCCGGCTGAGGTGAACGGGAACGCTGAACCCATTCCGCTGTCGAAGTCGCTTGCAACGGTCATGTTACCCCGGCAGTATCAACGCATAGGGGAGGGAAGCGCAGTGGAAAATCACAGTAAGTACAGAGTGGTGGCCAAGGCGGTGAAATACGACAACGCCGGTGAGCAGGTCTACCGCAGCAGTTACCGGATTCTCGACCACATCGGCGAGGAAATCGAAGCCAGCACCGGCACGAACGATTTCGTCGACATCACGAGCGCATTCAACGAAGCGTTCGCCCTCGGCCACGAACGATTGCGCGAACTCGGCGTCGATACGGTCCAGTAGCCGCTAGGTCCAGTAACCGCTAGGCTGTCGTAAGCACGTGGCGCAGTTCATCCAGTTGCGCCGGCGTGCCCACGTTACGCCAGAAGCCGTCATGCCGTTCGCCGGTGAGGGTTCCGGCGGCGATGGCGCGCCGATACATCGGCAACAGCTTGAATCGTCCCGGTGCTTCTCCTTCGACGATCTCGCGCCGGTACACCCCTACGTTGCCAAAGGTGAGGCGCTCCGCACCCGCCGGACCGTCGCCTTCATGAAGTCGTCCCTCCGCCAGGGCGAAATCGCCGTGGGGGTGGAAGTCGGGATTCGGGACCATCACAAGGTGCGCCAGGCCCTGCGGCTCGCGGGGAAGCGCGGCGTAGTCGATGTCGCTCCAGATATCCGCGCTCACCACGATGAAGGGCTCGGGGCCCAGTAGAGGCAACGCCTTGAGCATGCCGCCGCCAGTTTCCAGCGGCACGGGTCCCTCGTACGAATAGCGCAGGCGCACGCCCCAGCGCGATCCGTCGCCGAGCGCTTCCGGGAAGCGCTCGGCGAGGTGCGAGGTATTGATGACGATGTAACGCACGTCCGCCGCGGCGAGCTTCTCGATATGGTGCACGATGAGCGGCTTGCCGTTCACGTCGAGCAAGGGCTTGGGAGTGTGCTCCGTGAGCGGACGCATGCGTTCGCCCAGGCCTGCGGCGAGGATCAACGCGTGCCTCATGCGTTCACCGCCCTGCGCAGGTCGCGGTCGCCGACCATCGCCTCGATGAGGTCGGCCAGCGGCGCGGTGTCGGCATGGCGTCGCGCGGTATCGAGCACGTAGCGGAGAACCCGTGGAAGGTCGTTGAGGTAACCCGGCTTCCCGTCGCGATAGCAGAGCCGGCAGAACAGGCCGAGGATCTTGATGTGGCGTTGCAGTCCGGTGAGATCGAACCACCGGCGGAAACGGTCGGTGTCGACGGTCTCGTCCAGCAGCCGCGCGTCGAGCAGGCGCAGGCGGTAGGCCTCGACCCAGCCTTCGACGCGCTCGTTGTCCCAGACGATGTATGCATCGCGCAGGAGCGAAGCGAGGTCGTAGGTGATCGGCCCCGACATCGCGCCCTGGAAATCGATGATGCCAGGCGACCGTTCCTCGGTGACCAGCAGGTTGCGGCTGTGATAGTCGCGATGCATGAAAGCACGCGGTTGTTCCGCGATGACATGCATGATGGCCGTGAATGCGTTCTCCACGACGTCCCATTCGCCGCACGCTAGCGTCACGCCCAGGTGTCTCTCCAGGAACCAGGAAGGCATGATCTCCAGTTCCATGGTCTGCCAGGCATGGTCGAAGGAGGGCAGGCCCTGTGTATCGACGTGCGCTTGCATGCGTAGCAGCGCATCCAGCGCATCGCCGTATAACGCATCCACGCTCGCGTCGTTCAGTTCCGGAAGATAGGTGCGCGTACCGAGGTCCTCGATGAGCAGGAAACCCTGTTCGAGATCGGCCACCATCACTTTCGGTACGTGCAGGCCGGCGCGTGCGAGGCGCTCGCCGATCTCCACCCAGGGCGCGGGGTTTTCCTTCTCCGGCGGCGAATCCATCACGATCACCGGCTGGCCGTCGACATGGCCGCGCCAATAGCTGCGAAAGCTCGCGTCGGCGGAGGCGGGTTCGAGTGCGAGCGTGGCGTCGCCCGTGACATGTCGGGCCCAGGCGAGGCGGGTGGTGGAGCGGTCGGAGGCGGTCATGGACATTCTGCGAGGACGATACCGCCGGTCAGCTTAGAGCCTTTGCCGCGCGCTGTCATAGCACCTTCATGGTGCATATCATCCGATTCTTGTGGTGCACTGCAGCGTGTGGTTATCTAGGAGCCCAGGGGTTTCTATCGGGGGACGGGTAGGTGGAAAACGACTGTGGAAGCGCGTCCATGACGCGACGCGATCTCCTGCGGATGATCGGTATCGCCGGTGGCGGCGCTCTCATGTACCAGGCGATGACCAACCTCGGTTTCGCCGCCGAGTCCCCTTACCGGCGGCCACCGCCATTGCAAGGCACCGGACGTGGCAACGTGCTGGTACTGGGCGCGGGCCTGGCGGGCCTCGTCGCCGCCTACGAACTGGGCAAGGCCGGTTACACGGTGCAGGTTCTCGAATACAACGCGAGGCCGGGCGGGCGTAACTGGACGCTCCGCGGGGGCGATGTCTACACCGAACTCGGCGGCCACCAGCAGGTCTGCCGCTTCGACGAAGGGCAATACTTCAATCCCGGGCCGTGGAGGATTCCGTACCACCACCACGGCGTGCTCGATTACTGCCGAAGGTTCGGCGTGCCGCTCGAACCCTTCGTGCAGGTGAATCACAACGCCTACATCCATGGGAAGAACGCATTCGGTGGCAAGCCGCAGCGCCTGCGCGAGGTGCAGGCGGATTTCCACGGCGGCGTGGCCGAACTGCTTGCAAAGGCGACGGGGAAGGGCCGGCTGGACGACCTGGTGAGCCGCGAGGATCGCGAGATCCTGCTCGAGGCGATGCGAGATTTCGGTGGGCTCGACCGCCAGTTCCGTTATGCCGCCGGCCGCGAAAGCAGTGAGCACCGCGGCTATGCGAAGGACGCTGGAGGTGGCCCCGATGGCAAGCCGGTGTTCTCCACGCCGGTCGGCCTTTCCGACATGCTCAACGCCCGCTTGTGGAAGGCGCTGGGCATGAGCGAACTCTACGAATACCAGACCACGATGATGCAGCCCGTGGGCGGCATGGATGCGATCGGCAAGGCCTTCGTGCGCGAGATCGGCGGCAACGTGATCCGCTACAACGCGAAGGTCACCGGCATCGCCCAGGACGACCACGGCGTGACGGTGACCTACGAGGACACCAACGCGCCCGGTTCGCCGCGACAGGCGAAAGCCGACTGGTGCGTGTGCACGATTCCCCTGTCCATCCTCAGCCAGATTCCCGTCCAGGTATCCGCCGCAAAGGCGGCGGCGATATCCGCCGTGCCGTACATGGCGTCATCGAAGATCGGCTTGCAGTTCAAGCGGCGGTTCTGGGAAGAAGACGAGGCGATCTACGGTGGCATCACGGCCACCGATCTTCCCATCGGGATGATCTCCTACCCGAGCCACGGCATCGGCACGAAGAAAGGCGTGCTGCTCGGCTCGTACACGTTCTTCACCGAAGCCTACGAGTTCACGTCGCTCGACCCCGCCGCGCGTATCCGCAAGGCCGTCGAATATGGCGCCCGAATCCATCCGCAATACACCGCGGCATTCGAGAACGGCATGGCCGTGGCCTGGCACCGTTCCCCGTTCACCCTCGGCTGTTTCGGCTGGTGGACCGATGCCGCGCGCGAAAAACACTACGCGGACATCTGCTCCATGGACGGCCGCATCGTCCTGGCGGGTGAGCACGCGTCGTACCTGCCGGCCTGGCAGGAGGGCGCCATCCTTTCGTCGCTTTCCGCGATCGACGCCTTGCACCAGCGGGCACGGGCCGGAGGCCACGCATGAAAACGATCATCCTCGCGATCGCGTTGCTCGTGTCGCCCGGCCTCGCCCTGGCGCAAAAGACCGATGCCGATTTCATCGATGCCAAGGAGGCCTCGCATGCCACCGGCCAGCAGATCTTCACGCACATCTGCCAGGGCTGCCATATGGCGGACGCGAAGGGTGCCGTCGGCGCGGGCCATTATCCGGCGCTGGCGAACAACCCGAAGCTCGCGTCGGCGGCTTATCCTGTCGTGATGGTGATGAATGGCCGTGGCGCCATGCCGGCCTTCGGCCCCTTGTTGACGGACGCCCAGGTGGCGGACGTGGTCAACTATGTGCGCAGCCACTTCGGCAACGCCTATTCGGACACCTTGAAGCCCGATGACGTGAAGGCGTTCCGTCCCCCTGCCGCTCCCACCGACGAGGACAACTGACCCATGTTCAAGCCAACCCTGATCGCATCGCTGCTGGTCGCCGCCACCACGCCCGCGCTCGCCGCCGATGTCGTACGGCACAAGATTCCGAACAGCACGTTTCCCATTTCCGCCGCGGTGGAAATCCCAGCGGGCAAGACCCTCGTCTTCCTGAGCGGCGTCGTGCCCCCCGTGGCCGATGCGAACGCACCGAAGGACAGCCCGCAGGCCTATGGCGACACGAAGACGCAGACCGTCGGCGTGCTGACCTCGATCGAGAAGCAGCTGAAGGGCATGGGTTTGTCGATGGGCGACGTCGTGAAGATGCAGGTCTTCCTGGTCGGCGATCCCGCCAAGGGCGGCAAGATGGATTTCGCCGGGTTCATGGCGGGCTATACGCAATTCTTCGGTACCGCGGCGCAACCGAACCTGCCATCGCGCTCGGCGATGCAGGTGGCCGCATTGGCGAGCCCGAACTTCCTCGTCGAAATCGAAGTCACCGCCGTCCGCCCATAGCCCCCACTTGATTGAGAAGAGTGGAAAGGGTGGGAAGCGCGCTGGCGCGCGAACGGTTCTCGCCGAACCCCCATTCGCGGCCAAGGCCGCTTCCCACCCGAAGGTGGGATTGCCTACCCACCCGAAGGTGGGACTGCCTATCCCACCCACCCTGGGTGGGGGCCCGGTCAGTGCGCCAGCTCAAGACAAGTTGTAACCCCGCTCCTCGTGCAGCGCGATATCCAGGCCCACCTGTTCCTGTTCCTCGTCGACACGCAGGCCCATCGTCACGGCGATGCCCTTGAAGATGGCGTAGCTCAGCACGGCGCTGTACACGACGGTGAAGGCCACGCCCTTGAACTGGATCCACAACTGCAGGCCGAGGTCCGTCACGGTACCGAACCCGCCCAGCGCGGGTGCCGCGAACGGCCCGGTGAGCAACGCGCCGATGATGCCGGCGATGGCGTGGACGCCGAAGACATCGAGCGAGTCGTCGTAGCCGAAGCTGCGCTTGAGGCGCGTGGCACAGAAGAAACAGACGATACCCGCGACGAGGCCGAGCACCAGCGCCGCACCGGGGCCACAGGTACCGGCGGCGGGCGTGATGGCGACGAGTCCGGCGACGGCGCCGGAGGCGATGCCGAGCACGCTGGGGCGGCGATGGGTGATCCACTCGATGGCGGTCCAGCCGATCGCCGCGGCCGCCGTCGCGATCTGCGTCACCAGCATCGCCATGCCGGCGCTGCCGTTGGCCGCGACCGCGGAGCCGGCATTGAAACCGAACCAGCCGAGCCAGAGCATGCTCGCGCCAACCAGCGTATAGCCGAGGTTGTGCGGTGGCATCGGTGTTGAGGGATAGCCGCGGCGCTTTCCGATCACGAGACATCCCACGAGGCCCGCGATGCCCGCGTTGATGTGCACCACGGTGCCGCCGGCGAAGTCGAGCACGCCGAGGTCGCCCAGGAAAGAACCCGGGCCGCCCCACACCATGTGCGCGACCGGCAGGTAGACCAGCGTGAACCACAGCGCGGTGAACACGAGCAGCGCGGAGAATTTCATGCGTTCCGCGATCGCGCCGACGATGAGTGCCGGCGTGATGATCGCGAAGGTCATCTGGAACATCACGAAGACCGCTTCCGGAATCGTGTTGTAGAGGCTGTCGGGCTTGAGCCCGGCCAGCATGGCGTGGCCCAGCCCACCGACGAAGGAATGCAGGTTGGTCGTTCCCGCGGTCATGCCGGTGTTGTCGAACGCCACCGAATAGCCGTAGACCACCCACAGGACGGTGACCAGCGCGGTGATGGCGAAGCACTGCATCAGTACGGAGAGCAGGTTCTTCGCGCGGACCATGCCGCCGTAGAACAGGGCCAGGCCCGGAATGGTCATCAGCAGCACGAGCATCGTGGCGGTGAGCATCCAGGCGGTGTCGCCGGAATCGAGCTTCGCCGGAGCGGCGGCCGCCTGGGCGAGGGCGCCACAGGGGAGGAGGAGGGCGGCAACCAGCGCCGGAGCGAGGGCCTTGCGGATCACATCAGAGCGCATCGGCGTCGACCTCCTGGGTGCGGATACGAATGGCCTGTTCCAGGTCGATGACGAAGATCTTGCCGTCGCCGATCTTGCCCGTGCGGGCGGCGGTGGTGATCGCCTCGATCGCGCGCTCCAACTGTTCGTCGGTGACGGCGATCTCGATCTTCAGCTTCGGCAGGAAGTCCACGACGTACTCGGCGCCGCGATACAGCTCCGTGTGGCCGTGCTGGCGGCCGAAGCCCTTCACCTCGGTGACCGTCATCCCCTGGACTCCTACCTCTGAGAGGGCTTCGCGGACGTCGTCCAGCGTGAACGGCTTGATGATCGCGTTGATCCACTTCATGGAGCGCGCTTCCCCTTCGATTGGCCTGCCGGATGAAGAGCAGGATGCGTGCCAGTGGGGCGCGAGTGCCTTCAGGCGTTGTGCGGCGCGGCAACGGCCCGCGACGGTAAGGCGAGCGGCGCCCGGACGCACCATCGAGGTGCGATGCATTGCACCATGGAAGCGCCCTGGTGTGAGCCGACCCTGTCGGCGATGGGTGTTGCCATCACTTGGCCCGCTGCCGCGGGATCGCCGACAGGGTCGGCTCCCACCGGGGCCCGTTTCCTTCGCCATTGCACTGATGCGCAGAAATCAGTACCATTTTGGTCCGGTATTGACGACATCCCCTCCCCATGCTCCGTGTCAGCCGATTGACCGATTACGCGACCGTGGTGATGACCTGCATCGCCGCGCATCCCGCCGACGTTCTGAGCACCGCCCAGATCGCCGAAGAGGCGCGCCTGGAGCTGCCCACGGTATCGAAGCTGCTGAAGCTGCTGGGCCATGCCGGGCTGGTGGAGTCGTTTCGTGGGGTCAATGGCGGTTACCGCCTCGCCCGTCCGGCCGAGGCGATCAGCCTCGCCGACATCGTCGAGGCGATGGAAGGTCCGATCGGCATGACCGAATGCAGCGTGGCCCAGGGCCATTGCGACCGGCAGTCCCAGTGCGGTGTCAGCGACAGCTGGCGGTCGGTCTCCGGGGCCATCGACGGCGTGCTGCGTTCCATGACCCTTGCACAGATGCTGGCCGGCCGCCCCGTGGCGCCGGCGAAGGATGCGGCCCAGGCCGCACAGGCAAACGCATGAACGAGAGTGAGAACATGACACGCGACGTGGCAGCACCGGTGCGCGACAACGCCGAAGTCGAAGCGGCCCTCAATCGCCGCTACGAAGCCGGTTTCGTCACCGACATCGAATCCACCAGCCTGCCTCCCGGCCTGAGCGAGGACATCGTCCGCCAGCTCTCCGCGATCAAGCAGGAGCCCGAGTGGATGACCGAGTGGCGCCTTGCCGCGTATCGCCACTGGCTGACCATGCCCGAACCCGACTGGGCGAAGCTCGACATCGCGCCGATCGACTACCAGGCGGTCAGCTACTACTCGGCCCCGAAGGCCGGTCCGAAGTCGCTGGACGAGGTCGACCCCAAGCTGCTCGAGACCTACGAGAAACTCGGCGTGCCCTTGCACGAGCGGGCCAGGCTGGCCGGCATCGCCGTGGATGCGGTGTTCGACTCGGTGTCGGTGGGCACCACCTTCCGCAAGGAACTGGCCGAGGCCGGCGTGATCTTCTGCTCGATGTCCGAGGCGATCCGCGAGCACGGCGACCTCGTGCGCCAATACCTCGGCAGCGTCGTGCCCACGGGCGACAACTACTTCGCCGCGCTGAACTCGGCCGTGTTCTCCGACGGCAGCTTCGTGTTCATTCCCAAGGGCGTGCGTTGCCCGATGGAGTTGTCCACCTACTTCCGCATCAACGCGATCAACACCGGGCAGTTCGAGCGCACGCTCATCGTGGCCGAGGACGACGCCTATGTGTCGTATCTGGAAGGCTGCACCGCGCCCATGCGCGACGAGAACCAGCTGCACGCGGCGGTGGTCGAGCTGGTCGCGCTTGAGCGGGCCCAGATCAAGTATTCCACCGTGCAGAACTGGTATCCCGGCGACGAAAACGGCGTCGGCGGCATCTACAACTTCGTGACCAAGCGCGGCGACTGCCGCGGTGCCGATTCGAAGATCTCCTGGACCCAGGTGGAGACCGGTTCCGCGATCACCTGGAAGTATCCCAGCTGCGTGCTTCGGGGCGACCGCTCGGTGGGCGAGTTCTATTCCGTGGCGCTCACGCATCACCGCCAGCAGGCCGATACCGGTACCAAGATGATCCATATCGGCAAGGGCACCAAGTCGAAGATCGTCGCCAAGGGCATCAGCGCCGGCCGCAGCTCGAACAGCTATCGCGGGCTGGTCAAGATCGAGAAGGGCGCGGACGGTGCGCGCAACTACACCCAGTGCGATTCCCTGCTCATCGGCAAGAAGTGCGGTGCGCATACCTTCCCGTACATGGAAGTGAAGAATCCGAACGCGATCGTCGAGCACGAGGCCACCACCTCGAAAATTTCCGACGACCAGCTGTTCTATTGCCTTTCGCGCGGCATCGGCGAGGAAGACGCCGTGTCGATGATCGTCGACGGTTTCTGCAAGCAGGTGTTCCGCGAACTGCCGATGGAATTCGCCGTCGAAGCCAAGAAGCTGCTCGAGGTTTCCCTCGAAGGCGCGGTGGGCTGACGATGGGCATCGCCGGTTCCGCACCGGGCGTGACCGATCTGCGCGCGCTGCTCGCCGCGCTCGATCCCGAGATCGACCCGATCCCCAAGCGCTTCCTCCATGTCTCGCACGAGAAGGCGAGGACGCGCATGGCCGACGCGCTCATGATGTTCCGCGAGGCCGAGGGCACGACGCTGATCGTGGATGTCGATGGCGACGATGCGCTGGGCGGCCGCCTGCTCTGGGCACGCATCACGTTGCGCGTGCAGTCGAGCCTCACCGCGGTCGGCATGATGGCCGCCGTATCCGCCGCGCTCGCCAGGCGCGGCATTCCCTGCAACCCCGTATCCGCGTTCCTGCACGACCACATCTTCGTGCCCTGGGATCGCCGCGACGACGCGCTCGACGCGCTCTCGCACCTCACGCCCTGATTGGACAGCACCGCCATGCACATGCTCAAGATCGACAACCTCCATGCCCGCGTCGAAGGCAAGGAGATCCTCAAAGGCCTTTCGCTCGCGGTGAAGCCCGGCGAGGTGCACGCCATCATGGGGCCGAACGGCGCGGGCAAGTCCACGCTCGGTAATGTGCTCGCGGGGCGCGATGGCTACGAGGTGACCGAAGGCTCCGTCACCTTCGACGGCCGCGACCTTCTCGCGCTGGAACCGGAAGAGCGTGCCGCCGTCGGCGTCTTCCTGGCCTTCCAGTATCCGGTCGAGATCCCGGGCGTGAACAACACCTATTTCCTGCGTGCCGCGCTCAACGCGCAGCGGAAGTTCCGTGGCGAAGCCGAGCTGGACTCCATGCGCTTCCTCAAGCTGGTCCGCGAGAAGCTGAAGGTGATGCAGATCTCCGACGAACTGCTCCACCGGGCGGTGAACGAAGGGTTCTCCGGTGGCGAGAAGAAGCGTAACGAGATCTTCCAGATGGCCGTGCTCGAACCGAAGCTGGCCATCCTCGACGAAACCGATTCCGGCCTGGACATCGATGCCCTGAAACAGGTGGCCGAGGGCGTCAACGCCTTGCGCTCGCCGGACCGCTCGTTCGTGATCGTGACCCACTACCAGCGCCTGCTCGACTATATCGAGCCGGACTTCGTCCATGTGCTCGCCGGTGGCCGCATCGTCGAGAGCGGCGACAAGAACCTCGCCTTGAAGCTGGAAGAGCAGGGCTACGCGTGGCTCGCCGATACGCACCCGGAACTGCGCAAGGCCGACCTCGCCGGGGCGCCGGCATGAGCAACGCGCCGTCCCCGTTCGTGCGGGCGGCACTGGACGCTGCCGCCACGCTTCCCTCGACCGGCATCGCATGGCTCGACGCCGCGCGTGCGGAAAATCTCGAAGCCTTCGCTGCCACCGGCCTGCCGGAGGGGCGTGACGAGGCGTGGAAATACACGCCGCTGCGTGCGCTGTCGCAGCGAGGGTTCGCGCTCGCCGACCGTACCGCCGCCGTTGCCACCGTCGTCGATCCCGCGCTGTATGCCTTGCCAGGTGTCGACGGCGGCCGTGTCGTCTTCGTCGACGGTGCGTTTCGCGCCGATCTTTCCTCGCTCGATACCGACGGTGTCGAATGGGCCCCGTTGTCCGGCGCGTTGTCCACCCATGCCGAGCCCCTGCGCTTCGCATTGGCCAACCGCTACCGCCGCGCCGCCGCCGATGCCTTCGCCCACCTGAATGCGGCATTGGCCACCGACGGTCTCGTGCTCCGGATACCCGATGGCGTCGTCCTGGCCAAGCCGTTGCATGTCGTGCATGTCTCCAGCGGCGTCCAGGGCGATAGCGCCTGGCACGTGCGCGTGCTCGTGGAAATCGGGAAAGACGCGAGTGCGGAAATCGTCGAGCACTTCGTCTCGGCAGGTGCCGCCACGCAACTCGGTACGCTGGTCTCCGATGTCGTCGCCCGCGAAGGGGCACGCCTGGGCCTCGTCGTGGTTCAGGACGCCTCGGTCGCCACCACCCTGGTTCGCCGCAGTCACGTCCGCCTCGACGCGCGGGCCGAGGTGACCTTGCATGCCCTCGAACTGGGCGGCGCGCTCGTCCGGCATGAGGTGAACGCCGAACTGGTGGGCGACGGCGCACGCTTCGATTCGCGCGGCGTGTTCGCCCTGTCGGGCCGGCAGCACGCCGACACGCAACTGGAGATTCGGCACAACGCGAGGAACACCGCATCCGATGCCTTGTGGCGCGGTATCGCCGACGGCCGCTCACGCGGGGTATTCCGTGGTGCGATCGTGGTCTCCGAGGGCGCCGACGGCACCGATGCCTCGCTCAGCAACAAGAACCTGCTGCTGTCCGGGCAGGCCGAGATCGACACCAAGCCGGAACTCGAGATCTATGCCGACGAGGTGAAGGCCGCCCACGGCGCCACCATCGGCCAGCTCGATGAACGGTCGCTTTTCTACCTGCGCTCCCGCGGTATCCCGTTGGTCCAGGCGCGCAGCCTGCTGACGCTGGCGTTTTGCCGTGCCGTGCTCGAATCGCTGCCGAACGAGGCCCTGCGCGAGCATCTTGGCGAACTGCTGGCCGCGCACCTGCCGACCAGCCTCGCCGCCGAATAAGTCCGGAGCCAAGCCATGAACGCCAAGCCCGAAGCCGCCACCTTGCCGTTGGACGTCGAGCGCATCCGCGCCGACTTCCCGTTGTTGTCGCGTACCGTCCACGGAAAGCCGTTGATCTATTTCGACAACGCCAACACCGGGCAGAAGCCGGTATCGGTGATCGAGGCGGTGGACCGGCACTATCGCGAGCACAACGCCAACGTGGCGCGTGCGGTGCACACGCTGGGCGAGGAAGCCACGGCGTCATACGAGGCCGCGCGCGACGCCATCGCACGTTTCGTCAACGCGCCCTCGCGGGACGAGGTGATCCTCACCTCCGGGACGACGCAGGCGATCAACCTGGTGGCCTACAGTTACGCCTTGCCGCGACTGAAGGCGGGGGACGCGATCCTCACCACGGTGATGGAGCACCACGCCAACATCGTCCCCTGGCAGCTGGTGGCCGAGCGCACCGGTGCCACGGTGAAAGCCGCGCCGATCGACACGAACGGCGAGCTGATCGTCGAGAAGTACATCGAGATGCTGACGCCCGAGGTGAAACTCGCCTGCGTCGCCCACGTCTCCAACGTGCTGGGCACGGTGAATCCGGTCCGTGAGATCGCCCGCGAGTGCCGTAAGCGCGGTATCCCGCTGCTGGTCGACGGTTCGCAGGCGGCACCGCATCGCCGGATCGACGTCCAGGCGCTCGGCTGCGACTTCTACGCGATCACGGGGCACAAGATGCTGGCGCCCACGGGCACCGGCGCCCTCTGGGCGAAGCGCGAACACCTCATGGCGATGCCGCCGTTCTTCGGCGGTGGCGAGATGATCCGCGAGGTGCGCTTCGACGGCACGGTCTTCGCCGATCCGCCGCACCGGTTCGAAGCGGGTACACCGAATATCGCGGGCTTCGCGGGCATTCCGGCGGCGATCGCCTATCTGGAAGGTATCGGATTCGACCGGCTCAAGGCGTACGAGCAGGAGCTCCTGGCGTATGCCACCGACGCGATCGAAAACCTGCCGGGCGTACGCATCTTCGGCCGTGCGAAGGAGAAGGAGCCGGTCATTTCCTTCCTGCTCGAAGGAGCGCACGCCAACGACATGGCCACCTTGCTCGACCTGCAGGGCGTGGCCGTTCGCTCGGGCCACCATTGCGCCCACCCGCTGATGCAGTTTTTCGGCGTACCGGCCACGCTGCGGGCCTCGCTGGCCTTCTACAACACGAAGGCCGAAGTGGACGGCTTCATCGAGGCCGTCGGCCGGGTGCGCAAGCTGCTGCTCTGAACCGTTAAGATCCCCGCATGACCACCGACTACGCCTTCCGAATCGCGACCCTTGCCGACGTTCCCGTCATCGCGGCGCTCGTCGAATCCGCCTATCGCGGCGATGCCAGCCGCGCCGGTTGGACCACGGAAGCGGATTTCCTGCATGGCCGGCGTACCGACGCCACCGAGATACAGGAGTTGCTCTGGAGCGAGAACGGACGCTTCGTACTGTTCGAGCGGGAAGGTGAGGTCGCCGCATCCTGCTACGTCGAACGGCAAGGCGCGACCTGCTATTTCGGCATGTTCTCCGTGCATCCGCCGTTGCAGGGCACGGGAATCGGCCGGCGGGTGATCGAGGAAGTGGAGCGCATCGCCCGCGACGAGTGGGGTTGCGACCGCGTGGAAATGACCGTCATCGATATTCGCACCGAACTCATCGCCTGGTACGAGCGCCGGGGCTATGTCCGTACCGGGCGGACGAAACCATTCCCCTACGGCGACGAACGCCTCGGCCTCCCGCAGCGCGACGACCTGCGCTTCGAGTACATGGTGAAGGAACTGCGCACATGAGCGACTGGGTCAGGGTGGGCACGCGTAGCGAATTGCTTCCCGGCGAATACCGGGTGGTGTGGGATGGCGATACCGCGATCGCCGTGTACAACATCGACGGCGACCTCTACGCCATCGAGGACGTCTGCACCCACGATGGCGGCGAACTGGCCGGTGGGCCGGTGCATGGCTTCGAGGTGGAATGCGTACGGCACGGCGCGCGCTTCGATGTCCGTTCCGGCGAGGTTACCTGTCCGCCCGCCTACGAGCCGGTTCCGATCTTCCCGGTGAAGGAAGCCGAAGGCGCGATCTGGACTCGCGACGATCGCTGAAATCCATTCGCCGGCCCGTAAGCGACGACCAAAATCCTATGGCGCGCAACGTCTTCGGGCCCTAAGCTTCGCGCAGGACAGACAACCTTCAGGGGATTCCATGGCACAGAGCGATCGTTGGCGTGCGGCACTCGCCTTCGCGATCCTGTTCGTTCTGTACCAGGCTGCCGAGGGGATTGGCGGGCGCTTGCTCGGCAGCTTCACGGTCCAGGCCGCCCTGATGGTGGCCGTGGTCGTGGCGGCCTGGCCGCTGGGTCGCTGGCTCGGTTTTCGTGGCTACGATGCCTACGCCCTGGAGTGGCGCCGGTCGGCCGGGGTCCTGCTGGCCGGCGGGCTCGCGCTGGCGCTGCTTCTCAAGTACGTGGCCGTGTGCATCGGCATGGTCTTCAACGTCTATGCCGCGCTCGCGCCGGAATCGCCACGGGTAGCCGCCGTCTCCTTCCTCTCGTCGATTCCATGGGCTCTTGTCGCGACCTTCGTGCCCTCCATCGCCGAGGACATCCTCACTCGCGGATTCCTCTACCGTGCGGCCCGTGTCCGCTGGGTGCCATGGGCTTTCGTACTCGTGTCCAGCGCGCTCTACGTGGCCAACCATATCTACCGGCTCGGTGCCGGCCCCGCGGAATGGGTGATGCTGTTCTGCTTCGGGCTCGCCTACGCCACGGCGGTGCTGCGCACCGGTTCGTTGTGGCTGGCGGTGGGCCTGCACTGGGGCTGGAACCTCGCCAACGTATTGATCGGCGACATCCTTCCTTACCAGGTGCTCTCGCAGGTATGGTCGCCGTTCCTTTCGGCCGCCGCCCACCTGGTGATGCTGGGCGTGTTGTTCGCGGTACCGGTGCCGCCGGAACGCGACGAACTGAATGCCGACGCCGCCGTCTAGAAGTGATAGACGAAGGCGAGGGTTTCCGTCACCTGCCGGGTCGAACCGAACTGGCGGACCAGCGGACTCTCCGCGGCGTTCCCGTATAGCCGTCCGTACGAAACGGCCAGGGCGAAGCCGGTCTGCCGCGAGGTGGGAATGAAGGCGTCGTATTCCAGGTCCGCCGAATGCCAGCCCGCCCCAGGACGCCATGCCTGGGTACCCAGGGTGGCCGCCTCGCCTGGGGTGATGCCGTAGAAGCGCCGCATCGCCGGGCCATTCATGCCCTCGACCTGCAGTTCGATCGAATGCTGGATGTACCACACGTCCGGCAATCGATAGTCGGCGTACAGCGCCGCATAGGCCCCCGCGCCGTTGGTGTCGTGGGCGACATGCCCACCCACGCTGAAGCGTTTGTCGAAGGCGTACTCCAGGTATCCACCGCCCTGGAAACGCGGCGACAGCGAGGCGATCTTGCCGCCGAGCTGCCCGAGGTCGCCGTGCGTGCGCCCCCATAACCAGTTGCCGTAGACGCCGCCGTGCCAGTGCTCGCCGGAAATCAGGTCGATGGTGAGGCCATCGGCGGTCGATAGTTCGCCCTTGCCGGGAAGATCGATGTCCACGTAGGGCAGCGGCTGGTCGCGCCGGTCCTTCGAGCCCTGCCATGCGGGCATCCGCTGCATGCCGGCGCCGAAGGCATAGCTGGGGGTGTCGTCGTCGCCGGCGTGGGCGGTCGCGGCCAGCAGGAGCAGGACGGGGAAAACGAGGCGCGAACGGCGCATGCGCGGAAACCGGAGCCGGATGAGCGCCGAAGCATGCCACACGGGTTCTTACATATGGCTTTCGATATGGGGAAAGGGCTTGGAAAGGATGCGGCTCTAGCCTTCGCTGCAAACTGGTCAACGGCGCATCCACGTGCTCAGCCCCTCCTGGAACATCCTCTGCGACTTCGACGGCACGATCGCCGTCGAGGACGTCATCGACTCGCTGCTGGACCGCTACGGGCGGCCTGGCTGGGAGATCCTGGAACGCGACTGGCGCGCCGGGACCATCGGCTCGGCGGTCTGCATGGCGGGCCAGGTCGCGCTGCTCGACATGAGCCACATCGAACTCCAGCGCCATCTCGGTGGCCTGCGCATCGACCATGGATTCGCCGCCTTCGTGAGCGCGACCGTCGAGCACGGCATCCCGATGGAGATCGTGAGCGACGGCATCGACCATGCGATCCACGCGATCCTGGCCAACCACGGCATTCCGCGCCTCCCTACGGTCGCCAACCACCTGCTGCAAGTCGGCGAGCGCGACTGGAACCTCACCTCGCCATACAGCGTGCAGGGTTGCCGCAGCGGTACCTGCAAGTGCGCGCGTGTCGACGCGGCGCGGGCGCGCGGCGGCAAGACCCTGCTGATCGGTGACGGCGCCTCCGACTTCTGCGCGGCCGACCGCGTCGATTTCGTCTTCGCCAAGAATCGCCTGATCGAGCATTGCCGCGCCGCCGGCATCCCGTATGCGCCCATCGCCAGCTTCGACGAGGCGCTCGAACTCCTTCCCGACCTTCTCGGCGGCCGCCTGCCACCGAGAACCGTCATGCCCATCCCCGCGGCGAACCCCCAGGAACTGCCTGCATGAACATCCTCACCAAGAACGCGCCCCTCGTCATCGACGATGCGACCCTGCTCGCCGACGAGGCGAAGTACTGCTCCTTTGGCGATACCGTGCATTACGTCGATCCGCCGAAGATCTTCCGTCACGCCGAAGGCAGCTACATCTACGACAGCGAGAACATCCCGTTCCTCGACCTGCAGATGTGGTACTCGGCGGTCAACTTCGGCTATGGCAACAAGCGGCTCAACGACACGCTGAAGGCGCAGATCGACCTGCTGCCGCAGGTGGCCAGCCAGTACCTTCACCAGGGCAAGATCGAACTAGCGAAGACCATCGCGGTCGACGCGAAGCAGAAGTTCGGTCTCGACGGCCGCGTGCATTTCAATGTCGGCGGCGCGCAGGCGGTGGAGGATTCGCTCAAGCTCGTGCGCAACGCGCGTGGCGGCAAGAGCCTGATGTTCGCGTTCGAAGGCGGTTACCACGGCCGCACCCTGGGCGCCTCCGCCATCACGTCCAGCTACCGTTATCGCCGCCGCTTCGGCCACTTCGGCGAGCGCGCGATGTTCATCCCGTTCCCGTATCCGTTCCGGCGCCCGAAGGGCATGACGGCGGAAGAGTATTCCGATGCCTGCGTGCGGCAGTTCGAGCGCCTGTTCGAAACCGAATACAACGGCGTGTGGGACCCGAAGGTCAACGAAGCCGAATACGCCGCCTTCTATGTCGAGCCGATCCAGGGCACCGGCGGCTATGTCATTCCGCCGAAGAACTTCTTCATCGACCTGAAGAAGGTGCTCGACAAGTACGGCATCCTGATGGTCGTGGACGAAATCCAGATGGGTTTCTGGCGCACCGGCAAGCTGTGGTCGATCGAGCATTTCGGCGTGACGCCCGACGTGCTCGTGTTCGGCAAGGCGCTCACCAACGGCCTCAACCCGTTGTCGGGTATCTGGGCCCGCGAGGAACTGATCAACCCGACGGTGTTCCCGCCCGGTTCCACGCACTCGACCTTCAACTCGAACCCGCTCGGCACGGCCCTGGGCCTCGAAGTGATCAAGATGGGTTACGAGCTCGACTACGGCGCCCGGGTGGCCGAGAAGGGCAAGCACTTCCTCGACGGCCTGCGCGACCTGCAGAAGCGCCACAAGGAAATCGGCGACGTGGACGGCCTCGGCCTGGCGCTGCGTGCCGAGATCTGCACGGACGACGGTTTCACGCCGAACAAGGCGCTGCTCGACCGCATGGTCGACATCGGCCTGGCCGGCGGTCTCACTCACGAAGGCAAGAAGATCGGTCTCGTGCTCGATGTGGGCGGCTGGTACAAGAACGTGATCACGTTCGCACCGTCGCTCGACATCAGCCACGATGAAATCGACCTCGCCATTGCGTTGCTCGACCAGCTCCTCACGCTGGCCAAGCGCGGCTGATACTCGGCAGCCAACCATGGCGTTCGTGAACCAGCTCGAGCCGGATGCATTGCTCGGGCACTTCGAGCGTCATCCGCCGCACGGTTTCACCCCTGTCCGTGCGGTGGATGGCGCGCCACTTTTCGTGGCGCCGTTCGACCTGCTGACCACCGCCGACGACGACTTGCGGCGACGCGTGGCGGCCTTGCCCTTCCAGCGGCTGCTGAAGCGGCTGTTGACTCCCCGCACCTGCTTCGCCGGAACCACCGTCTCGGAGTATTCCCTGTTCGCCAGGGACAGCGATCCCGTCGCCGTCGCCGAGGCGCTGGCACGTGGTCCGGGTCGCGCGCATCCGTTGCTGGTGGTCAAGGATCTCGCCCTCGATTCACCGTTGACCGCCATCGCCGACCGGGCGTGGACAGCCCGCTTCGCCGACGCCGCGCGTGCGCGCGGTTACCTGATCGTCGAGGGTCAGGCGCTCGCCTACGTGCCGATCGATTTCACCTCGATCGATGAATACCTCGGTCGCCTGTCGTCGTCGCGAAGGAAGAACCTGCGCCGCAAGCTCCGCTCGCGCGACCGGCTGGCTGTATCCGCGGTCCCTACCGGCGAGGCTTTCGCGACCGATGCCAGCGTGGATGCGTACTACGCGCTCTTCGAGAACGTGTATGCGCAGAGCGAAGTCCATTTCGACAAGCTCTCCCGGGATTTCTTCGCCGCCGCTTTGCGCGAGCCGGGTGGGGTGGTCATGTCCTACCATGCCGATGGCGCGTTGGTCGGGTGGAACCTTTGCTACGAACATCGAGGCAAGTTGCTCGACAAGTACGTCGGTTTCGCCTATCCAGCGGCACGCGAACTCGATCTTTATTTCGTGAGCTGGTTCGTGAACCTGGAATACGCGCTCGCGCGGGGATTGACCCATTACGTCGCGGGTTGGAGCGATCCCGCCGTGAAGGCGTCGCTGGGCGCGCGTTTTCACCTGACCCGGCATGCGGTGTTCGTGCGTAACCCCTTGTTGCGCGCGCTGCTGCGGCGCTTCGCGCATCGCTTCGAGCCGGATAGCCAATGGGAGGTCCCCGATGCGGCAGCCCGTCGTACTTGACCTGGACGATTCCGTCGGGCCGTTGGCTGGGCATGTCCTGTTGCCGCTGCGCGATTGGGAGGAGTCGATCCGCTTCGGTTGTTCCATGCGCCGGCTTCATCGCTTCAGCCAGTTGCTCGCCGGTACGCTGCCACGCGAACACGGCACCGTGTTCCTCGGTAGCGGCGATTTCCATCACCTCACGTTGCCGCTGGTGCAGCGCGTCCCCGGCGACTGGCGTTTCCAGGTGGTGGTGATCGACAACCATCCCGACAACATGCGTTTCCCGTTCGGCGTGCACTGCGGCTCGTGGGTGCGCCGGGTGGCCGCGTTGCCGCGTGTCAGCCACGTGCATGTGGTGGGAATCACCTCCGGCGACATCGGCCGCAAGCATGCGTGGGAGAACTACCTGGCGCCGTTGCGCGCGGGCAGGCTCACCTACTGGTCCGCTGGCGTGGATGTGGCCTGGGCGGCACGCTTGGGGCTGGGGGCGGCGTTTCGTTCGTTCGACGGCACGGAGGCGATGGTCGAGGCTTTCGTCGACGCGCAGCGGGTTCAGCGCGAGCCGGTATACCTGTCGATCGACAAGGATGCCTACGCCCCCGATGTCGCGATGACGAATTGGGACCAGGGCACGCTGAACGAGGCCGGCGGCGCGGCGATCATCGGTGCCGTGCGCGGCCGCCTCATCGGCAGCGATATCACCGGAGAGATCTCGCGGTATCGCTACAAGTCATGGTGGAAGAGGCGGTTGAGCGCGATGGATGGGCAGGTCGAGGCGGACGGGCAACGGCTCACCGAGTGGCAGGCGCAACAGCATGCGTTGAACCGGCGGCTGCTCGCCTTGATCGAGGGCAATCGCCGCTGAAGCGGCTCCCACCTTGGTTGCCGTGCCGTGGTAGCCCGCTACCGTTCCCGGGGCCGCCGCTGTTGTGGGAGCCGCTTCAGCGGCGATGCTCCCACATTACCGGAGGTAGCCGACCCTGTCGGCGCTGCTCTTACCAGCGCCCGATAAGGTGCTGCACCAGCAGGCTCGTCAACGCCACCGCCGCCCAGACACCCAGCCCCAGCAGGATCGGCCGGGGCCCGGTCGACGCCATCCGGCGCAGGTCCGCGGACAAGCCGATGGCCGTGAGCGCCACGATGATCAGGCACTCGGCGGCGAAGTGGATCACGGGCAACACGGCCGCGGGAATCACACCCGCCGTGCGGATCGCCGATGCGACCAGGAACCACAGGATGAACCACGGGAAGATCCTGGCCAGGCTGAAACCGGTGGCGCCGCCGCGCTTTTCGCGCCAGGCCACGACCAGGGCGATGACGAGGCAAATCGGAATGATCAGGGTCGCGCGCGTCAGTTTCACGATGGTCGCGTAGTCACCTGCGGCATGGCTGTAGCTGTAGCCGGCCGCCACGACGGAAGACGTATCGTTGATCGCCGTGCCCGCCCACAGCCCGAAGCCGAGGTCGGAGAGCCCCATCCAATGGCCGAGCGCCGGAAACAGCAGCACGGCGACGAGGTTGAACAGGAAGATCGTCGAGATCGCGAAGGCGGTGTCGTGTTCGTCCGGTTTCACGATCGGCACGATCGCCGCGATGGCCGAGCCGCCGCAGATGGCCGTGCCCACGCCGATCAGCAGCTTGAGGGTGTCGTGCACGCGAAGGAGACGGCCAAGCCCCCATGCCGCGAGACCGGCGGCGGCGACGGTCGCGAGGGTGACCGATAGCGACTCCAGCCCGGTACGGGCGACCTGCGTGATGCTGAGGCCGAAGCCGAGGGCGATGATGGACCACTGCAGGACCTGCTTCGACGCGAAGCGGATGCCGGGAAGGAAACGGGCCGACGGCGGTGCGAATTGGCGGACGAGGATACCCAGGACGATGCCGAACACCGCGCCACCCACCAGGGGCATGACGCGCCCCAGGCAGAACGCGACGACGGCCACGGCGAAGGCGAGGCCTATGCCCGGCAGACGAGAGGGGGAGAGGGAGGGAGCGGCAACGGCGGACACGGGACATCCTTGGTGGAGAACGAACCCATTCTCGGCGCCGGCCATCGATAAGCATATTGAAAATACCTTATCGAAGGTATAAGTATTACTGATGCATGCGATCAGCCCGCGCCAACTCGATGTCTTCGTGGCCGTGGCCACGGCCGGTAGCGTGCGCGCCGCCGCGGACCGGCTGTTTCTCAGTCAACCGGCCGTGAGCATGGCGCTCGCCGAGTTGGAACGGCAGATCGGCTCGCCGGTATTCGCCCGCGAGCGCGGGCGGCTGCGTCTCAACGATCGCGGTCGCGACCTGTTGCCGCTCGCACGCGAGCTGCTGGAGCGGCACGCGGAATTCGGTCGACGCGCACAAGGCACGATCACCGAGCTCGCCGGGGAGATCGGCGTCGGCGCGAGCAATACCGTCGGCAATTACCTCGTCGGCGACCTGCTCGGGGCCTTCGCGGCGGCGCATCCGGGCGTGTCGCTTCGGCTGGGTGTCGCCAATACCGCACGCATCGCCCAGGGCGTGCTCGACCATGACTTCGACATCGGCTGCGTCGAGGGGCCGGTGGCGCATCCGGCGCTGGAGGTTCGACCATGGAAGGAGGATCGGCTGGTGGTTTGCGCGCGGCCCGAGCATCCGTTGACGCGCAAGAAGCGGTTGCGCCGGGAGGATTTCGCCGGGGAGCGCTGGGTCTTGCGCGAGCGCGGTTCGGCGACACGCGCATTGAGCGAACGCGCCCTGGCGGAACTGCCGGAAGGAAGCATCGTGCTGGAACTGGATCAGTCCGAGGCGATCAAGCAAGCGGTGATCGCGGGATTGGGCATCGCTTGCCTGCCCGAGGTGGCGGTGGGCGACGCGGTGCGGGCAGGGCGGATCGCGGTGCTGCCGACGCCGTTTCTCGACTTGCGGCGCACGCTGTCGGTGTTGCTGCATCGGCAGCGGTACCGTGGGGCGGTGCTTGAGGCGTTCTTGGCGACCCTGTAGCTCCATCGCCGACAAGGTCGGCTCCCACCAAAGCCTGCTCTGGTGGAGACCTGCTCTGTGTGGGAGCCGACCTTGTCGGCGATGGAGCCGCAGGTGGCTTCCGGTCACCCCAGGACGCAGCGGTTCTTCCCGCCGCGCTTGGCCTCGTACATCGCACCATCGGCCACGGCGACGATATCGTCGTAGCTTGTCCCAGCCTGGAACATCGTCACGCCGATGCTGGCGCCGACCCTGGCGGGGATGGGCATATCGCCCACATGCAGCATGTACGGTTCACCCACCGCGTCGCATAACGCCTGGCAGCGCACGAGGGCGCCTTCCGCGTCGGCGGCGTCATGCAGCAGCACGGCGAACTCGTCGCCGCCCAGGCGGGCGACCGTATCGGTTCCACGCGTACGGGCGTCGATGCGCGCCGCGATCGCCTTGAGCAACTCGTCGCCGGCGGCGTGGCCATGGGCGTCGTTCACGCCCTTGAATCCATCGATATCGATGTACGCCAGGGCGAACGGTGCTCCGCCGCTGTCGCCCGCTTCGATAGCCGCTTCCAGCCGATCGCGGAACAGTACGCGATTCGGCAGGCCTGTCAGTGCATCGTGGGTAGCCTGGTGCCGTACCAGTTGCTCCATGCGCGTGCGTTCGGCCACCTCGCTGGTGAGCTGTCGGTTGCGCAGGGACAACTCGTCCAGCGCCTGCTGCAGCAGGGCGCGTGCGCGATAGAGTTCGAGGAAGATCTTGACCTTGGACTGCAGGATCACGTCGTTGATCGGCTTGGCGATGTAATCGACGGCGCCGGATGTATATCCCTTGATCCGGTTGATGTCGTCCGCGTAGGCGGCCGTGACGAAGATGATCGGCGTCTCGCTCAGGTGATCGGTTTCAGAGATGAACTGCGCCACCTCGAAGCCGTCCATCTCAGGCATGTTCACATCGAGCAACACCAGCGCGAACTGATGGTCCAGGCAGAGCGCGAGCGCCTCGTTGCCGCTGTTCGCCTCGAAGATATCAGCACCCGCGCGGGCGAGAAGGCGACGCATGGCCACCAGGTTGGCGGGCGTGTCGTCGACGACGAGGATTTTGGGACGGAGCGGATTCATGGCAGGCACAATTGGTTGATCTTCGCGGCGATCGCGTCCAGTGGCAGGCAGGCATCCGCGCCCGCGAGTTCCAGCGCGGCCTGCGGCATCACGTCGGCTTCGGCGGTCGCCGGGTCTTGTACGACAGCGTAACCGCCAGCCCGGCGCACGGCGGCGATCCCGTTCGCACCATCGGAATTGGCCCCGGTCATCAACACGGCGACCAATCGCTCGCGCCATGCCTCGGCGGCTGTTTCGAACAGCACGTCGATCGAAGGCCGCGCATAAGCCACGCGTGCATCGACGCTCAGGGAAAACCGGAAGTTATCCTCCACCAGCAAATGGTAGCCGCTGGGCGCCACATGGACCACGCCGGGATCGGCGGGCGCACGTTCTTGCGCTTCGGTCACCGGCAGCGGACAGACGCGCGCGAGCAACTCCACCAGCAGCGAGACATCGGACGAGCCCGTATGGCAACAAAGCACCACAGGCACCGTGAGATGGCGATCCAGGCCCGGCAGCACGCGTTGCAGCGCGGAGAGGCCGCCCGCACTGCAACCCATGACGACGGCTTCGTGCGTGATCATCGGGCCAGTGGCCTCGCACCCTGCCCACCTGCCTGATAGATGCGCATGGCCGGGTCGACATCGGCGAATCCCGCCGCCGCCGGGGAGAAATCGATGTTCTCGCGGGTGCCGAGGCAGAGGAATCCGCCACGGACGAGGCTGTCCCTGAACAGACCGAGCGTGCGGTCCTGCAAGGCGTTGCTGAAATAGATCAGCACGTTGCGGCAGAGGATCAGGTGCGCCTCGCAGAACACCTTGTCCGTCACGAGATTGTGGTTGACGAAGGTGACATGGCGGCGCAGATGCCGTTCGAGCTTGATGAACTCGTAGCGCGCGCTGTAGTAGTCGCTGAAGGAGTGCTTGCCGCCGGCTTCCAGGTAGTTGCGCGACCAGTCCCGCGCATCGCGCGCCGCATAGATGCCCTCGGCCGCAGCCGCCAGCGCGGCGTCGTTGAAGTCGGTGGCGTAGATCCGGGTGCGGTCGTAGAGGCCGGCTTCCTCCAGCATGATCGCCAGTGAATACACCTCCTGGCCGTGCGCGCAACCGGCCTGCCAGATATTGATCTCCGCATAGGAGGCCAGTACGGGGAACACCTTGTCGCGCAGGGCACGGAACACCGGCGGATCGCGGAACATCTCCGATACGGGGACCGACAGGCCTTCGATCGCCTTGCGCACGAAATTCTGGTCGTGCAACAAGCGCGTGGTGAGTCCACTGATGGTGCCGGCATCGTGCGTGCGCACGAGGTGCTGGATCCGGCGCTTCAGCGACGCGGGCGCATAGTCGCTGAAGTCGTATCCGTGGCGCAGCTGCATGGCGCGCACGAAGAGCTGGATCTCGATGTCCTCGACGTCCATGTCAGACCCGCGCCGGCAGCCATACGCGGATCATCGACAAGAGGCGGTCGACGTCGATCGGCTTGGACAGGTAATCGTTGGCACCCGCTTCGAGGCATTTCTCGCGATCGCCGCGCATGGCCTTGGCGGTGAGGGCGATGATCGGCACCTGCGACAGCGCGGGTTTCGCCCTGATGTGGCGCATGGTCTCGTATCCATCCATCACCGGCATCATGATGTCCATCAGCACGAGTTCGATGCTGGAGTCCTTGTCCAGCGTGTCGAGGGCCTTCCGTCCATCCTGGGCCATCACCACGTCCATGCCTTTCGCACGCAGCACCTTGGATAAGGCGAACAGGTTGCGCATGTCGTCGTCGACGAGGAGAAGGCGGTGGCCACGCAGGTCACCGTCCTCAAGGCCGTCCGCCGTGGCCGTTGCATCGGAGTGCGTCCTGCCACCATGGCGGATCGAATGCAGGAACAGGCTCACTTCGTCGAGCAGGCGCTCCGGTGAACGGGCGCCCTTGACGACGATGCTGTCGGTGTACTGGCGGATGCGCATGCTCTCTTCGCGCGAGAGGTCGCGCCCCGAGTACACCACCACGGGTGGCGTGTGCCCGGCTTGCGACAGCCGTTCGAGGAACTCGAAGCCGGACATGTGCGGCAATCCGAGGTCGAGGACGATGCAATCGAACGGCTTTTCCGCGGTCATCGCGAGCGCTTCCTCACCGGAGGCCGCTTCCTCGATAAGGACGGAATCATCCTTGAGCAGGCTGCGCACGGCGGCACGCGCGCTGGCGTCGTCGTCCACCACGAGGAGGTGACGCGTGCGGCCCTCGGCGAAATGCAGGAGGCGTTCGAAGGCCGCCGTGATCGATTCCCGGCTGACGGGCTTGGTGAGGAATCCCACGGCACCCAACTCCAGTCCGCGGGTGGCGTCGTCCGTGGCCGAGATGAAATGCACGGGTATGTGCCGCGTGGAGGGCTCGGCTTTCAGCCGTTCGATCACCGTCCAGCCATCCATGCCCGGCAACATCACGTCGAGCAGGATGCCGGTCGGGCGATAGCGCTTCGCCAGGGCGAGTCCCGATTCGCCGTCGGCCGCGGCGAGCACGTGATGACCCTTGCGGTGGATCATCGCCGCCAGGATGCGCGCGAAGGCCGGATCGTCCTCGACGATGAGGATGGCGGTGTCGCCGGGGTTCAACGACTCTCGATCGTCTTCGATCGTCTCGGCGAGCAGTCCGGGCGATATCGCGAGCGTGGCCTCCGCCGCGGCTTGCTGCAACGGGACGGGCGCCGGACGGCCGTCGCTTTCCGGTGCTTCCTCGGGCAGGTGGATCGTGAAGGTACTGCCTTCGCCCGGTGCGCTGCGCAGCGAGATGTCACCGCCTAGCAGGAGGGCGATACGCCGTGAAATGGCCAGGCCGAGGCCCGTGCCACCGAACTGGCGGCTGGTGCTGGCGTCGACCTGTTCGAAGGCGTGGAAGACGCGTTGGAACTTGTCCGGGGGAATGCCGATACCCGAATCCGTCACGGCGATGGCGATCGCCTGTGCGGCGTCCAGCCCTTCCGGCAGGCGGGCATCGGCGGCCGGCCGCGAGATCGTCACGCCGACACGGCCGCTGGCGGTGAACTTGAACGCGTTGCTGAGCAGGTTGTTCACCACTTGCTCCAGCTTGCCGCCGTCGGTGCGTATCGTGGCCGGGAGAGCGGGATCGAGGTCGATCTCGAAGTCGAGCTTCTTCTCCTGGGCCATGTGCCTGAAGGTGCGCCCCAGCGTGCGCGCCAGGTCGGCCAGGGGAAGTGGTTCCACCACCAGTTCCATCTTTCCCGCCTCGACCTTGGAGAGGTCGAGGATGTCATTGATCAGGCGTAGCAGATTGGACCCGGCATCGTGGATGATCCGTGCGGATTCGACCTGTTCGGCGTTGAGGTTTTCTTCGTCGTTGTCGGCCAGGCTGCGTGAAAGGATCAGCAGGCTGTTCAGCGGCGTGCGCAGTTCGTGCGACATGTTGGCGAGGAACTCGGACTTGTACTGGCTCGCGCGCGCCAGTTCCTCGGCTTTTTCCTGGGTCTCGCGCTGGAGCGCTTCGAGCGCATCCTTCTGCTGGTTCAGCGTGATGCTCTTTTCGCGCAACTCTTCGTTCGAGGCGTGCAGTTCCTCGGTCTGCACGCGCAGTTCCTCTTCCGAGGCGACCAGCCGTTGCGACTGCTCCTGCAATTCGGCGGTCTTGGCCTTCAGCTCTTCGTTGGTGCTGCGCAGGTCCTCCTGCTGGCTGCGCAACGCTTCCTCGGAAGCCCGCAGCTCGTCGGCCTGGCTTTGCGTCTGTTCGAGCAGGGCGCGGGTGCGCAGGGCGCGGGCGAGGTTTTCCAGCGATAGCGCGACGATGGGCGTCAACTCGTCGAGCAGGCGCTCCTGCACGTCGGTGAGATGGGTGAAGCTGGCGATCTCCAGCACGCCGAGCAGGGTGTCGCGCAGGAGCACCGGCACGACCACGACGCTGCGTGGCGGCGCTTCCCCGCTGCCCGAATGGATGCGCGTGTAATCGTCGGGGACGTCCTGCAGGACGATGCTGCGCCGTTCGATGGCCGCCTGCCCGACCAGCCCCTCGCCGAGGGCGTAGTCGGCGGTGACGTGGCGACGCTGCTTGTATCCGTAGCTGCCGAGCAATTCGAGCCGGCCGGTCTCCTCGCGGAAGACATAGAACACGCCCAGTCCGGCTTTCAGGCAGGGCACCAGTTCGGACAGCAGCGTATCGGCGAATTCACGATAGGAGGCGGTCGCCTGCAGACGGTTGGATATGCTCGTGGCGGTCGATTTGAGCCACGTCTGCCCGGCTGTCTCGATCGCCATTTCCTTGAAGATCTGGAGGGCGCGGGCGATCTCGCCGATCTCGTCCTTGCGTTCGAGCTGGCGTACCTCGATCGAATGGTCGTGGCCGGCCAGTCGCGTCATCAACCCGGTCATGCGCACGATCGGCCGCGTGATGAGGCGGGACGTCATGACGATCACCAGGCCGCCGATGACCACGCAAAGCACGAGCGAGGCGATGTCGACGTAACGGATCGCCTTGATTTCGGCGTCGAGGGCGGCATTTCGCTTGGCCAGCAGCGCGCGCTCGGTGTCCGCCATCTCGTGCATGTGCTTGCGGATATCGTCCATCAACACCGTTCGCTGCACGAAATAGCTCCGGCGGATGGCCTCGCGGGCGGCGACGCCTTCCGGTGTCGCCGCGTCGCCGATGGCCCGCATGGGCTCCAGCCCGACGGTCAGCACCTCCCTTTTCCAGTGGTCGAGCATCTCCTGCAGGCGGTCGATGCGGGACTGCTGCAAGGGATTGTCCGCGGTTTGCTGGCGCAGGCTCGCCATGTCGCGATCGAGTTCGCGATCGGCGGCCTCGAAATTGGCGTACTCGTCGTCCGATTGGCTGAGCATGTATCCGCGTGCGCCGGCCTGTCGGGTCTGCGCATCGTCGCTCACCTCGGCCAGCGTGAGCAGCACCATGTAGGTATGCGAGGACCATTCCCGCGAGTCGTCTTCCCGGCCCAGCGAGACGAGGTTGCTGATGCCGACCGCCACGAAGAGGATCAGCAGCATGCCGATGGCGAGCACGATCTTGCGCTGGAGGGGCTGGTTGGCCAGCCAGGAGTACTTCTTTTCAGTCGAAGGCATGGGACGGCCCAGGGAGGACGGAAGGGGCGTCTCGCCCCGGTTCATCAATTATCGAAGTGGCTCAGGCGGATTGCGCATGGTTCCGGCGCCACGGTGGTGGAACCAGTGTGCCACGGCGCACCGCGATGGCCAGGCAGCCTGCGGTGGCGACCGAACACAGGCACAGCGCCACCACGGATGCTTCGGCGCCGAACGCCCCGCCGGTGAGCCAGTCGGGCCCACGCATGTGCGAGGCAAGGAGGCCGTGCTGCTCGAAGCCAGACACGGGGACGCCGTAGACGGGTCCCTGCGCCACGTTCCAGGCCGCGTGCGCGCCCATGCAGATCCACAGCGAGCGGGTCACGTGATATAGCAGGCCGAAAAGCAGCCCCGCTTCGATGGCGATGGCGAGGGCGCTCCAGGCGGTGGCGTTGGGGTTCCACGCGTGCAGGCCGCCGAACACCGCGGCCGAGAGCAGCAAGGCGGCCCACGTGCCGAGGCCTTCCTCCACGATGCGGAAGCTGTCTCTTATACACATCT